>NZ_JABJWD010000093.1:0-44460 GCF_013155425.1 Gluconacetobacter entanii
GGCGGGTTGCGGCCCACTTCCGATGCGGCGGAATTCGCCGTGGGGGCGGGCGGGGTGGCCGTTTGCGCGGCCGCCAGCGTCGGAACACCGGCCAATGTCGCCAGCACGCAGATGGAACTGAAATGGATTTTCATGATGTTTCCTTTCTTGCGGAATACCGACAGATACGAATCCCAACAGGCTGCGTGCAAAAAGGTTGCGCAGACGTCCACATGCGCCACGCGCGGGCATGTGTCATGGCGGACGGGGCGGAGGGTGCGCCGCTTTGACCGATCGGTACGGACACCCACGGGCGACACCGCGCGCCGTACCGTCATGGACGAATGACCCTCTCCGGTTAATGTCCTGATATAATGGTCAAAAGTTTTCGGGTGCCGCCTTTTTCCAAAAAGGCGGCCTCCTCGAAGCTTTTTGGAAAAAGCTTCACCAAAAACCTTTATGACGGTTTCATTCATCCGGGCCGGTTGTCTCTCCCTTGGAGGGCGGATCGCTGGCGGGGAAACTCTCTTCAAGCGCCTCGTCACGATCATGGTCTTTTTCGCTGTCCGGCTTGGGGACGGGTTTTTCGGGATCGTAGGCTGTGTTCGACATGGGGGTGTTCCCTTTCCATGGTGCGGACTCCCTCAACAGCATGGTTGCGGCGGAGTTCCGGAAATACCGCGCCGTCCAGCAGGCCAGCATGGGCGGCGGGATGGGTTGCGGGTCGTCGATTGGCTGGGGATCCTCGCCGGGTTCCGGTGGGTGCGTGGGTGGCACCGGCGTTCCGGGCGGCATGGGCGGCACCGGCGCGGGGCAGGGGGGCTGGTCCAGGAAATGGTGTGATACGGGGGCAAAGCGCATGTCCGTGTCTCCCTTGCGTACAAGGGGGCAACGGGGATCACCACGACCGGTTCCGTATGCCGCGACGCCAAAAAAAATCGCCGGACCCACGATGAAGTGGACCCGGCGACAGGACGCGGCTGAAAAGGAAAGGATCAGAAGTCTTTGCTGAAGATTTCTTGAAAAAGCCTTGAAAGAACGCCGCCTTTTTCGATCAGAAGGCGGCTCCCTTAAATTGCTGCGGGATTTGTCAGTCCAGCCGGACCGACGGCCGCACGAACACATCGAGCCAGTCCACAAGGCACGAAACAAGGCCGCGGAACGTGCCGTAAAGTTCGAACTGGTGCTGGCGATACAGCATCAGGTGGACCATGCGCGCGGTAATGCCCCTGAGCCACCCGCCACCGAACACCTTGCCGCCGGGGAAGGTGCCCCAGCCATTGTAATCGCCAAGGGCGACGACCGCGCCCTTGTTATGGAACGCAAACGGCTGCAACTGCCCGCCATTGATCCAGCGCGGCAGGTAGCGCGCCAGGTGGTGCGCCTGCTGGCGGGCGACCTGTGCCGTGGGGGCCACCGGCTTTTCCGCGATGAAGGCGCAGTCGCCCATGGCAAAGATGTTGTCATCTTCCAGAAGCTGCAGCGTCGGGCGCACCTCAAGCTGTCCGGAGCGTGACAGTTTCAGCCCGGCGAACTTGCGCGTCACGTCCGGCGCCTTCACCCCTGCGGCCCAGACGCGCAGGGTGGCGGGAATGCGCGTCCCGTCCTTGAGCATGTAGCCCTTTTCGTCCGCGCCGCTGACCATGGCCGAAGTCATGACCGTCACGCCGATCGCCTCAAGCTGCTTCTGCGCTGCGGCGGAGACGGATTCAGGGAAGGCCGGCAGGATGCGCGGCCCGGCCTCCAGCAGCGTGATCTTCAGCTTGGGCGGCTTCTTGCCAAAGCTGTAAAGGGCCGCGAGGTCCAGCGCCTTGTGCAGTTCGGCGGCAAGCTGCGTGCCGGTGGCACCCCCGCCGACGATGGCGATGTCGAGTTCCTCGTTATTGCCGAACGCCTTGAGCAGTTCCATGCGGAAACGGTCGTTGAAGCCGTTGGCATCGACGAGGTTGTCGATGAACAGGCAATGCTGGGCCACGCCGGGGGTGCCGAAATCATTGGCGCGGCTGCCGATCGACAGCACCAGCGCATCATATTCCAGCTTGCGTTCATCCAGGATGACCTCGCCGGTGGGTTCGACCACGGGGGCGAGCGTGATGGACTTGGCCGTGCGGTCCAGGTCCGAGATCTCGCCGGGCCAGAACTCGAAATGGTGGCGGCTGGCCTGTGACAGGAAACTGATGCGGTCGTTCTCGTTCGCGGCCGTGCCGGCGGCGAAGCAGTGCAGCATCGGCTTCCACACATGGGCGAAGCTCTTGTCGACCAGCGTGATTTCCGCGCGTCCCGACTTGCCGATGGAATCACCCAGACGCGTCGCCAGCGCCAGGCCCGCGATACCACCGCCGACAATCACCACCCGAAACTTTTGTGCCATCCTATGCCTCTTTCACCCCTGCCGCACAGTGTCCCGGCCCCCGTGGGAAAAACCCTGTCGCATTCCTGATATTTCAAAAACTGTTCATGTCGTGTGCCATCCACGCCCGTATGCGGGGACGGAAGACGGCAACGGCCGACCCGGCAAAATAACCGGCCCGGCCGCACCGCCTGCGCATCATGCCGTGGCGGCCTTCGCCGCCACGACCTGCGATCAGAAGAAGCCGAGCTTCTTTTCGCTGTAGCTGACCAGCATGTTCTTGGTCTGCTGGTAGTGTTCGAGAACCATCTTGTGGGTCTCACGGCCGATGCCGGACTTCTTGTATCCGCCGAACGCCGCATGCGCGGGATAGACGTGATAGCAGTTGATCCACACGCGGCCCGCTTCCAGCCCGCGACCCATGCGGAAGCAGGTGTTGGCGTCGCGGCTCCACACGCCCGAACCCAGACCGAACGGGGTGTCGTTGGCGATGGCCAGCGCTTCTTCTTCCGTCTTGAAGGTCGTCACGGCCAGCACGGGGCCAAAGATTTCCTCCTGGAAGATGCGCATCTTGTTGTTGCCCTTGAACACGGTCGGCTGCACATAGCATCCCTTGTTCAGGTCACCACCCAGGTCCGGACGGCCGCCACCGGTCAGAAGCTGGGCGCCTTCGCCCTTGCCGATGTCGATGTAGGACAGGATCTTTTCCTGATGCCCGTGCGAGTTCTGCGCACCCATCATGGTGTTGGGATCCAGCGGGTTGCCCTGGCGGATCGCCTTGATGCGCGGCAGGGCACGTTCGATGAACTTCTCATAGATCGATTCCTGGACCAGCGCACGGCTGGGGCACGAACAGATCTGACCCTGGTTCAGGGCGAACATCGTGAAGCCTTCGATCGCCTTGTCCAGGTAATCGTCGTCCTTCTCCATGATGTCGGCGAAGAAGATGTTGGGCGACTTGCCACCCAGTTCCAGCGTCGCGGGGATCAGGTGTTCGGCCGCAGCGTGGGCGATCATCTTGCCCGTCGGCGTGGAACCCGTGAACGCGATCTTCGCGATGCGGTCGCTGTTGGACAGGGCAGCACCCACGTCCTTGCCCAGGCCGTTGACGATGTTCAGCGTGCCGGGCGGGAACAGGTCCCCGATCAGTTCCATCATCACGAGGATGCTGGCGGGCGTGCTTTCGGCGGGCTTCATGACGACGCAGTTGCCGGCGGCAAGCGCGGGCGCCAGCTTCCACGAACCCATCAGCAGCGGGAAGTTCCACGGAATGATCTGCGCGACAACGCCCAGCGGTTCGTGGAAGTGATACGCGATGGTCGTGTCCGTGATTTCGCTCAGCGAGCCTTCCTGCGCACGGATGCAGCCAGCGAAGTAACGGAAATGGTCGATCGCCAGCGGGATGTCGGCGGTCAGGGTTTCACGGATGGGCTTGCCGTTGTCCCACGTTTCCGCACGGGCGAGCAGGTCGAGGTTCTGCTCCATCTTGTCCGCGGCCTTGAGCAGGATCAGCGCGCGATCGGCGGGGGAGGTGTGGGCCCAGGCGGTCTTCGCCTTGTGCGCGGCATCGAGCGCCAGTTCCACGTCGGCGGCGGTGGAGGCGGGAACTTCGCAGAGCACGCGACCATCGACCGGCGAGGTGTTCGTCAGGTAATGGCCTGCGATCGGCGGCAGCCACTTGCCCCCGATGTAGTTTTCATAGCGAGCCTTGAACGGCGGCTTCTCGGTCGTGTAATCGGAAGACATGAGTCATGTTCCCTTGTGGTTTTATTGTGACCGGGCATGTATTCCATGGAAATATGAAATACAGTTCCGTGGTTATCAAATCGTCCGGCGTTGCCGATCCCGGGGGCAGGTTCCGCCTGAAGCCCGTATTCCGACAAGGGAATGCGATGAGGGCGATCATATGCAGAACCCATGTTGTTCTTGCTGTTATGGCATTCGTTTCTTGAACTTCTGTGCCGGGATGAAATATTCGCGCATTTTCCACCCCGGTCTGCCGGTATCAGGGATCGGCGAGGAAAGAACAAAACCGCCGGATACAGCGGAATGTCTGTATCCATTGGTATATAGATAAATTGTGATCCGCAAGCATAATCGCGATCACGTATCCGTGATATCGACACTCAATGTCACAATATGATCCATAAAAATACTTATATTACAATGTGGTATCCTGATGAGATTTTTCAGGATTTCAATAAATGAAACATGATGAAAGAGCAGTTGCATAAAACGGCAACGGGCGGGACGGGGGAATCTGCGCCCCGGTGCCATAATTTCACATGGACGGCGCACAGGCAGGCGGGAGTCGTGGAACATGCAGGGCCCCACAGGGCGGAAATGCGAATCCGGCACCGCATGCCACCGGGCGGAGGTCCGCCATATACTGTGCATCGCATTTCCCATGTCGCGCCCGTGCCACCTGTCGTCCCGTCGGGGCAGGTCGTGGCATGCGTGCCGCACGGGGCGCACGGGCGGAGGATGGGGCTGACGCGGGGTGGGGGCATGCGGTATCACGCGCAGGTACGGCCGACACAGACCAGAGTACAAGGAAGCGCAATGACCCAGCAGACCCCGACCACCCCCGCCACCGACGATCCCACGGCCCAGGGCAAGGCCGCCGCCGTCCGGGGCGAACCCCTGATTGAAAACCCGTTCAAGGAAGACACGCCCGAATTCGCGCAATGGTCCGCAGGATGGTGGAGCGTGCGCGAAAATGATGGCGATGAAGATCCGCTGGACCAGGCCTGAACCCGACGGCGCCTGCAATCCCGCGGCTGT
Organism: Gluconacetobacter entanii; assembly: GCF_013155425.1. NCBI lineage: Bacteria > Pseudomonadati > Pseudomonadota > Alphaproteobacteria > Acetobacterales > Acetobacteraceae > Gluconacetobacter > Gluconacetobacter entanii. Next base: position 5,114 of record NZ_JABJWD010000093.1, read on the forward strand.
ATCATTACATCGCCGTGACCTCAGCACGTTGTTACCACAACCGTGTTGTATCGTTATTCAGATGTGTCATTAATAAGAAACAGGAACGCTGTTTTTCCAGACGGTTGTGACTGTTCTCAGGTTGGCGGCATTCCTTCGGGGGTGTCGCCTTCTGTATTGAGGGGTGGTTTTTTCTTTGGCAGGAAAGAATTTCCCTTGAAAAAAGAACCTAAATCTGTCATATCCCAAGTATGACGTTCCAGCGAATAGCACTCTGATTGCTTCGTGACCACAGCAACACGCCATTGGTCGCCACCGTCTTTCCCCAACATGACTGCATATTATGGCCAGGTGCATCCCTGTATGCGCCGGGTATACCGTGCGGACTCTGTCCAGGTCAGGACCTGCCCATGTCATTGCCGATGTTGAAGCTCATACGTTTTGCCCTCCTCCCGGGCCGCAAAACTCCATGATCTCCAACATCAGGGCACCACGACATGAGCAAAATGAATTCTTCCGATGATGATGACGGCTCCTTTGACGAGCTGATGGCATTATGGAATGCGCAGGAACCTGATTCGAGCGAGGAAGAGGACGGGGAATGCGGCCCCTTCATCCTTGGGGCCGACAGCCTTGATGATGAGGATGATGCCCCGTCACGGCAGCCTGAACCCGTCATCCCGCCTGACGCCGTAGAACCCGCAGAGTTTGCGGGGGACGGGGAGTCCGGGGATGAAGGCATCCATATCCTGCCTGCGAATTTCAAATTTCCGCAGGTGAAGACAGGCACGCGCACGCCCGACCGTTTCGCCAGCGTGCGGCGGCTGGAAAAGCCGGTGCATCTGCATGTCCCGGATTTCGTGGAATCGCGCATCGGCCTTGCGCTGGAGGCCTGCCCCCACGCGGCGGACGCGGTGGAGGCGATGGCCCATGCCGAACGTGACCTGATGGCCTGGGGCACGCCGGGGCGGATGCGTCCGGTACTGCTGGTCGGGCCGCCGGGATCGGGGAAATCCACCGTCGCGCGCCATTATCACGAGGCGCTGGGCTATGCCGTGCAGAAGCAGAACGTGGCCGGCATGTCCGATGCCCTGTCGCTGGTGGGGACGCACCAGACCTATGGCGATTCCAAGCCGTCGATCGTGACGGAGGCCATCGCCCACAGCGGCATGGCCAATGTCTGCATGATCATGGACGAGGTGGAAAAGGCCCCGCGTGAAAGCCGTAACGGGACGGTACAGGATGCGCTGCTGCAGTTCCTCGACCTGACGGAGGCCCGGGCCTTTCGCGATGTGTACCTGAACACCTCCGTCGATGTCAGCCACGTGCGCTGGGTCCTGACGGCCAACGACCTGGGCATGGTCAGCGCGCCGCTGCGTTCGCGCTGCACGGTGGTGCATGTGCCTGCGCCCACGGTCGAACATGTGCCCGCCCTTGCGTGGAACATCATCCGCGAAATCGAGGTGGAACGGAACCTGCAGCCCGGCTGGTTCGACCTGTCCGGCTATGAGATGACGAAGCTGCAGGAAGTCTTTACCGGCGACATGCGCATGCTGCGCCGCTGCGTGGAGGTTGTCCTGCGTGAACAGGTGCGTCATTGGGCGCGGGCCTGACCTTGTGAAAGCTTCCGGATGCCGCCTTTTCCTGGGAAAGGTGGTGTCTGGTGAGGCTTTTTCGTGCGTCATTTGAACGTTTGGTACATGTCCCTCAGGGGCTTTGCCCCCGAACCCCCACCAAAGGGTATTACCCTTTGGAAACCATGATTTTTAAATCAAATTCAGGGGTCGTGGGGCAACGAAAACTGCCGGAACTGTTGCGCCTGCCATGCATGCCGGATTGCAATACAGGGACATCAGGCCCATATCCATTGTTATAACATGATGGCCGGAGGAGTTCAGGGCGTGATTGATCGTGATCTGCAGGTTGAAATGCTGCTGTCCATGCAGGCGGCGGGTGGGACGGTCGCGTTGCAGATCCCCGATGGCGCGGATGAACAGAAATATGCGCGCAACCTGCTCGACCTCGAACTGCAGGGTTTCTGTACCGGCGGCGTGTCCGCCACGGCGCAGGGATTTCGCGTGCAGGGCGAAAGCACCATTACCGATGCGGGCCGCCAGTTCCTTGCCCGGCCGGAAAATGTGCAGATCACGATGAAAAGCCCCGACATGCTCGCAGCCCTGCGCCAGCGTGTCGCCAGTGATCCCACCCTGTCGGAAGAAAAACGGCATGAACTGCATGGGGCGCTCGACGGGATGCATCCCCTGACGCTCCGCGCGCTTGGGCGTGACCTGCTCGACGCAGCGCTTGAGGACGGGCCGCATGCGGTCTCGCTCCTGCGCAAACATTCCGGGACCTGAAACCGCTGTTGCGGAGTCTCCGTGCCCGTGTCGTGTGCGCGCACGGAGTCCCGGCCGGTCTTTTTACGTAAAAATGGTTACATAATATTACGTAAGGCCCCCTGCGCGTCGATGCATGGCAGCCATGCCCCCAGTGGCGGGGCACCAGTACGGATGTCCGGCCCACGTCATGCGCAGGCAGAACCGGCATGCAGCTAAAGCCCTGATTTCGGCTGGGGAATCGGCAGGGAAGGGATGTCGGGGGGGACTGTCGCCCACGGTGGGGCAGGTTGTCCGGACCTTGGGCTGTTGTGCCCAGACTCTTGAAAAAACAAGAGAAAAATGGTGCCGACACTCGGAATTGAACCGAGGGCCTACTGATTACGAATCAGTTGCTCTACCCCTGAGCTATGTCGGCGAAAGTTGAGCGCTTGATATCCGACGTTGGACGCGGATGCAATATGCCAAATGCGCCATTCCTCAATTTAATTCGCGTTGTATGGTGGGGCCGGCATGAGAACATTCATCAAGACCCTTCCCGCCCGGCTCGGCTGTCAGTCGCTTGGCGTCGCCCCAGCCCCGGTCGAGCACCTGCGTGTCATCGGCGGACTGGCAGAATGTCCGGGCTGCGGGCTGTACCAGCATGTCCCCGAACTCCAGCCCGGGCAGCTTGCGGCCTGCCCACGCTGCGGGCAGCACCTGCAGAAGCGCAGGCGCACCGCGCCGGTGGCGGCCCCCCTGGCGTTCTGCATCAGTTCGGCGGCGTTCTACCTCGCGGCGCTGGCGTCCTCGCTCATGACGCTCAATGTGTATGGGCGCGAACGCACGGTGGATCTGCTGACCGGGCCGATGGAACTGCTGCACGAAGGCTGGGGGGAGGCAGGGCTGCTGGTCGGCGCGGTGACCATCATGGCGCCGGCCGTGGCCATCGGCCTGATGTTCGCCATCCTGTATGCCGGCACGCGCCCGACCCTGCCGAACTGGGCGCCGGGCATCTTGATCTGGTACGAGAAGCTGCGGCCATGGTCGATGGTGGAGGTCTATATCCTTGGCATCTTCGTCGCCTATACCAAGCTGACGGACATGGCGCATGTCGATGTCGGCCCGGCGGTGTACCTGATCGGCGGGCTGATGCTGACGATGGCGGTGACGGATTCGACGCTGGACACCGAACGGATCTGGCGACACCGCAGGGTGGATGCGCTGACCCGCCTTGACGACGGGGACGTGGTGGAAATCGACTATGTCCATGTGGACGATGTCGGTATGCCCCCCGTCGAACGCCTTGTCGCGTGCCCGTCATGCGGGCTGGTGGGGGAGATGGAACACCCCGTCAGCAACCTGCACTGCGTCGGCGCCTGCCCGCGCTGCGGCCACAGTGTCTGGCGGCGCGCGCCCGAATCCCTGACGCGCACGACGGCCTACCTGATCGCGGCGGTCACCTTCTACATCCCGGCCAACCTGTATCCTGTCATGACCTTCATGCGCATGGGCGGCGGCGGCGGCCACACCATCATCGAAGGGGCGCTCGAGTTGTGGAGCGACGGGATGATCCCGCTGTCGCTGCTGGTCTTCTTCGCCAGCATCACGGTCCCGATGCTCAAGATCATCAGCCTCGCCACCATGGTCGTCATGACGTGGCGCGGGTCGCGTCGTGGCCTGGTGCGGCGTACGCGCCTGTTCCGCGTGGTCGATATGGTGGGCCGGTGGTCGATGATCGACGTATTCATGATTTCCATTCTGGTGGCGGTGGTGCGTTTCAACGCGATGGCCACCGTCACCGCCAATGCCGGGATGGTGGCGTTCGCCGCCGTCGTGGTGCTGACGCTGTTCGCGGCATGGAGCTTCGACCCGCGCATCATGTGGGATGCGGCCGGCATGAACGGTGAACTGGTCGATGGCCTTCCCCGCGCCGTGCTGAAACGCCAGGACACCGACAACACTCCGCAGGGGCCGTCGCGTCCCGCACACACATCCGCGGCGGCTCCCCGCCCCGCTGCCAACATGGAGCCGAACCAGGCGTGAACGATTCCCCGAACGATCCCCGCAACGGGCGATCGCCCACTTCCATCCCGCAGTCCGATACGCGCACATACCGGTTTTCCGTCATATGGCTGGTGCCCATCGTCGCCCTGCTGATTGCGGGCTACCTTGGCTGGCGGGGGCTGACGACGCGCGGCCCGGTCATCACCATCACGTTCGACACCGCCGATGGCCTGACAAGTGGCCAGACCGAGGTGAAGAGCAAGTCCGTCTCCCTCGGCACGGTCGAATCGATCAGGCTGAGCGATGACCTGCATCATGTGGAGGTCGGCGTGCGCATGACGTCCGCCGCATCGCGGATGATGACCAGCAACGCGCGGTTCTGGGTGGTGCGCCCGCGTATCAACGGCGCCAGCATCACCGGGCTGGAAACCGTGATGTCCGGGGCCTACATCGCCATGGACCCCGGCGAGCCGGGCGGCCGCCACACGACCTTCTTCAAGGGGCTGGAATCCCCGCCGGGCGTGCGTTCGGACCAGCCGGGCCATACCTATACCCTGATGACGCCCAGCCTCGGCTCCATCGGGCAGGGCGCGCCGATCTTCTTCCGCGATGTCGTCGCGGGCGAGGTGCTGGGCTATACCCTGCCGCCGGGCGGGCGCGGGCCGATCAAGGTGCAGATCTTCGTGCAGGCGCCCTATGACCAGTACCTGCGCACCGATACGCGCTTCTGGAACGTCTCGGGCGTGCAGGTCGGGCTTGGGGCCGGTGGCCTGAAGGTGAAGCTGCAGTCGCTGCAGGCGCTGCTGTCCGGTGGCATCGCATTCGCCCCGCCCGATGCGCGCGACGAACATCTGGTGCAGCCCAATTCCGACACCGTCTTCCGCCTGTATGACAGTCAGGAGGAAGCCGACGCCGCCGGGTATCGCGAACGCATCCCGCTTGTCACCTACCTCACCAGTCCCGTTGCGGGCCTGACGAAGGGCGGGCGGATGACCATGTTCGGCATCCAGGTCGGCACGATCGACGATGTGAAGCTGCTGGTGGACCCGCATACCGGGCAGGCGCGCGTGCGCGTGGCCATGGAGCTTCAGCCCGAACGTGTGCTGAACGACCAGGAAGTGCCCGCCGACGCCCTGCGCGCCCTGCTGCATACGCAGGTGGCGAACGGACTGCGCGCCTCGGTCCAGAGTGCGAGCTTCCTGACCGGCGAATCCGAAATCGCGCTGACCTTTGTCAAGAATGCGCGTCCCGCCACGCTCACGCAGGAAGGCGACGCGCTGGTCCTGCCGGGACAGGCGGGCGGCATGGCGGGCATCATGGATTCGGTGTCCACCATCACGGACAAGGTCGCGGCGATGCCGCTGACGCAGGTGGGCGAGAACCTGAACAACCTGCTGGCCCATGCGGATGCCCGCATCAACAGTGCCGACATGCGGCAGGGGCTGTCGTCGCTGCGGGCGTCGATGGAGAACCTGCAGGTCATCTCCCACGATGCGCGCGCGCGTATGCCGCAACTGCTGGCGGGGCTGGATTCCACGCTGAAGAACGCGAACTCGCTGCTGTCCAGCTATGGCGGCGATACGGATTTCCACCGCAACCTGCAACAGATGGTCGTACAGCTTAACGAGGCGGCGCGGTCGCTGCGGTTCCTGTCCGACTTCCTTACCCGCCATCCCTCGGCGCTGATTACGGGACGATAATCCGATGACCCAGTCCTTGAGCATCCTCACCCCCGCGCGCGCCCTGCGCCGCGCGGCACTGGCGCTGGCGGCGGCGACCCCGCTGCTGGCGGGCTGCGGTTCGGCGGACCCGACGCTCTACAGCCTCGCCCCCACGCAGGGCAGCCCCATGGGGCAGGCCCCCGCCGTGATCGAGGTCCGCACCCCCGGCGTGCCGCCCGCGCTGGATCGCGACCATATCGTCGGCCAGCAGGCGAATTACAGCCTGACCACCCTGCCGGGTGCGGCGTGGAGCGAACCGCTGGCGCAGATGATCGGCGACACCCTGACCAGCGACCTGCAGCAGCGCCTGCCCGGTAGCTCCATCTTCGCGCAGAACAATGCGACGAGCATGCCGGCCAAGGCGTTCGTCGAACTCGACGTGACGCAGTTCGCCCGTGACGCGACGGGGCAGGTGCGCCTGTCGGGCACCCTGTCGGTCCATCGCGCGGGCGACCCGGAAGCCGGCACGGCGCAGGCCTTCTCGCTGGCGACGGCGTCTGGCAGCGGGGCCACGGCCATGGTCGCGGGGCTGAGCCAGCTTCTGGGACAGGTGGCCGATAGCGCAGCGCAGCGGCTACAGACCCTGCCTGCCGAGGAAGCGCCGCATCACGCGCGGTAGGGTGCTGTGTGCCGGCGTGCAGGGGCGTCGGTGTGTGGTGACATCCGGGCTCTGCCCGGACCCGGCAGGGAGCGCGCTCCCTGCACCCTGATTCGCTTAGAAGTCATGGTTTCCAAAGGGCAATGCCCTTTGGTGGGGTTTCAGGGGCAAAGCCCCTGAGGCCGTCGGCACATGAAACACCCGGGCGCTGCCCGGATCCGGCAGGGATCACGATCCCTGCACCCTGATTCGTTTTTAAAGTCGTGGTTTCCAAAGGGCAAAGCCCCTGAATTCAGGCCAGCGTGTTGGCGTAATCCTTCAGGTGGCTGACGAATTTCAGCCCCTTTGCGGCCTCGGGGTCCACGAAATGCACGTCATCGGGCGCGCGGCGGGGGGTATCGGCGGCAAAGAACACGACCGGGTCGGTCCCGATCGGCCGGACGCCATGCACGACATTGCGCAGGAAGGACACCATCTGCCCGGCCCGCAGCTTGCGGGGTGGTTCGTCCTCGATCAGGAATTCCAGTTCGCCACGCAGCAGCAGCAGGTGTTCGTCGCACTGCGTATGATAATGGCGGGGCAGGGGGTGATAGATGCGGAACAGCCGCATGCTCGCCTCCGCCGAATCGGTCAGGTAGGCATCCACGATCAGCGTGTCGGCCTGATCGGGGAACAGCTTTATGATCTCGTCGAAATCCGCGAATCTGTAGCGTTCGTTCATCGTGCGTCCTCCCGTATGCTGGCGCGGCAGTGTAACGCGGGGCGGGGGCACGGCCCATGGCGTCCATGGCGCCCCAACGAAAAAAGGCACCCGCCGGGGGTGCCTTTGCCGTGATCCGCAGGTGCGGGAAGGATCAGACCTTCTCGACCTGGTTGTATTCGAGGTCCACCGGCGTGGAACGGCCGAAGATGGAGACGCTGACGGTCAGGCGGCCCTTTTCCTCGTCCACTTCCTCGATCGTGCCGTTGAAGGACGTGAACGGGCCATCGGCCACGCGGATCTGTTCGCCCACTTCGAACGTGACGGAGGGACGCACGCGCTCGACGCCTTCCTGCGCCTGCTTCATGATCCGCTCGGCCTCGACCTTGGGGATGGGCGACGGCTTGGTCTTGCTGCCCAGGAAGCCGGTCACCTTCGGCGTGTCCTTGACCAGGTGCCACGCCTCGTCCGTCAGTTCCATGTTGACCAGCACGTAGCCGGGGAAGAACTTGCGCTCGGAATTGACCTTCTGCCCGCGACGGACCTCGGTCACTTCCTCGGACGGGACCAGGATTTCACCGAAATGGTCGGCCAGCCCCTTCTGGGCGGCCTGTTCCTTGATGTGCTGGGCGATCTTCTTTTCAAAGCCCGAATAGACGTGGATGACATACCACCGCTTGGCCATGGCTGAACTCAGCCTCCCAGTCCAAATAATTTACGCACGCCAAGGCCGATCACCTCGTCGACGAGGAAGAAAAATACCGATGCCAGCCCGGCCATCGCCAGGACCGCGCCCGTCGTCATCAGTGTCGCGCGACGGGTGGGCCATGTGACCTTTTTCGCCTCGGCGCGGACTTCTTCTACAAATTTCGCGGGACTGACCGACACGAAACATCCTTCCTGCAACACCCGACGCGCCTGACCGGGATGCCCGGCTGGCGCGGGGGCCTGAAATCCGGTCAGCACGGCGTTGTCCTGACCAAAACATGCCAAGCCGGAAGGGGGGGAATTATCCCGACCGGAGAATGGCAGGGGTGGAGGGTCTCGAACCCGCAACCTCCGGTTTTGGAGACCGGCGCTCTAGCCAATTGAGCTACACCCCTGCAAAGCCGCTATCGACCCGCCATCTGGGAACGGGAGGTGATCCCGCCATCCGGCCTGCCCATGCGTACCCGGCACAGTGAGGCGGAAAAGAATACGTCTGGCGGTGAAAGTCAAGGGGGCGTGTGCGATTTCATGCACATGGGCGTAAAAAACGTGTGCGTGCGCGACGAAAGTGCGCGGCCCTGCGCAAGGGGGCTTGCAACCCGTCCCCGCGCCGCATTATACATGCCCCGAAATGGGCGGGCGTAGCATAGTGGTAATGCAGTAGCCTTCCAAGCTTCTGAGGAGGGTTCGATTCCCTTCGCCCGCTCCATTCCCCCCATTCATGATGATTGTGGCTCCCGCTTCGCACGGAACGGGTTTTCGTGTCGGGCCTGTCCGGCGGGTCCTCAGGGCATCGCGGCCTGCGGGTGCTTCCGACCGACGGAAACCAGAGCGCCATGACCGCCCCCATCCCGCCATCCCGCCCTGCCACGGTACAGTCCCCGGTACATTCGACCATCGTGCTGGTGACATGCTGCCTCAGCCTGCTGCTGGTGATGATGGACGTGACCATCGTCAATGTGGCGCTGCCGTCGATCCGCACCGCCCTGCATGGCAGTTTCTCCACCCTGCAATGGGTGGTCGATGGCTATACCCTGATGGTCGCCAGCCTGCTGGTGCTGATGGGTGCGATCGCGGACCGTCTGGGGCGGCGGCGGGTGTTCGTCGCCGGGATTGCCGTCTTCTGCCTCGGTTCGATGCTGTGCGCGCTGTCGGGGTCGATCCCGTTCCTGGTGGGGGCGCGCATGTTACAGGGAATCGGTGGCGCGATGCTCAATCCCGTGGCGCTGTCGATCATCGCCAATGTCTTTACCGAACCGCGCGCCCGCGCGCAGGCCATCGGCGTGTGGGGCGGGGCCTCGGGCGTGGCGCTCGCGCTGGGGCCGGTGGTGGGCGGGATCCTGGTCCACTGGGTCAACTGGCAGGCGGTGTTCTGGGTGAACGTGCCGATCGGGATCGTGGCGATCTTCCTTTCCCTGCGTTTCATCCCCGAATCCCGTGCCCCGCATACACGCCCGTTCGACGCGCCGGGACAGTTGCTGGTGATGGTGACGCTGGCGATGCTGACGGCGGCGCTGATCGAGGTGCGGGATTTCGGCTGGGGCGATCCGGTCATCTCCGGCTTCCTGTCGCTGGGCGTGCTGGCGATGATCGGCTTCGTGATCGTGGAGCAGCGCAGCGCCGCGCCCCTTGTTGACCTGCGCTTTTTCCATGCCCTGCCATTTTCGGGGGCGATCGTGACCGCGATCCTCGCCTTTGCGGTGTTCAGCGCGTTCCTGTTCCTCAATACACTCTACCTTCAGGGCGCGCGCGGGATGTCGGCCCTGCATGCGGGGCTGTGCACGCTGCCGTTCGCGGTGTGCAGCAGCATCTGCGCGCCGCTGTCGGGGCGCCTTGTCGGGCGGATCGGCGCGCGGGTGCCGCTGTTGCTGTCCGCGCTGGGATTCGGGGGCAGCGCGCTTTTGCTGACGGGACTGTCCGCCACGACGCCGCTTGCGCTGCTGGTGGTGGCGTACGGGCTGTGCGGGTGTGGCTTCGGGCTGTGTAACGCGCCCATCACCAACGCCGCCGTGGCCGGCATGCCGCGCAGCCAGGCGGGCGTCGCGGCGGCCCTGGCCTCCACCAGCAGGCAGGTGGGCGTGCTGCTGGGGATCGCGCTGTGCGGCACGCTGACGGGCGGGGCGGCGGGACAGGCCGGGACGATCCGCTGGGCGCTGTTCGCGCAGGCGACGCATCGCATGTGGTGGGGGATGTTTGCCGCGGCGATCCTGATCGGGGTCATCGGCATCATCGTGACCAGTGCCCGCGCCCGCGCCAGCACGCAGGCGGTGGCGGCGCTGATGGCGGCGGGGGAGGGGGCCGCGGTGCCCGTGGCGGCTTCCCGGCGGGGGTGATGCGGTTCCCGCATGATTGATATGCGGGTCGTGCACCTCCTATCGGCCATATCATGACGAATCGTTCATGAACTCTATTCCCGAACGGGGGGCAGGTATGTATGCTACGCCTCGCTATGGGACGGTGGCCTGACCCGCCTGACGACCGGCCTGCGCACGCGGTGGAACAATCTGGCGCGGGGCAGGGCAGTGTCGGTTGCGTGGGTCGATGCAGCGTGCTAGAGCCGCGCCAGCAGACTTGGGGCCTGTCGTGTTCCGGGGCCTGCAGCTTGTTTGTGTGACCCACGATTCTGGATTGGAAAAGCGGACAGTGGATTCGACTGGAACGACCTCAATACCAATCGCCTCCATTGCCAATGGCCTTGCGGGCCGTTATGCGACGGCGCTCTATGACCTCGCCTCCGACAGGCAGAAGCTCGACCTCGTGTTTGACCAGGCGAAGGCCCTGTCCTCCATGCTGGACCAGAGCGCGGACCTGTCCGCCGTGCTGGTTGACCGTACCCTTGACATCCGCCAGGCCACCCGCGCGATGGTGGCGGTGCTGGACAAGGAGGGGTTCGACCCCCTGATCCGTGATTTCGTCGGCGTGGTGGCGACAAACCGCCGCCTGCCGTACCTTCGTGAAATTCTTGCCGCCCTGGCGGCAATCGCCGCTGCCCGCCGGGGCGAGGTGGTGGCGGACGTCGTGTCCGCCCACCCCCTCAACGACGTGCAGCGTGCACAGCTTCGCGGCCGCCTCGCCGAGGCCGGCTATTCCAAAGTCAATATCCAGGAGCGTGTTGACGCGGCGCTGCTGGGCGGTCTGGTCGTGCGCGTAGGCGCCCGCCTGTATGATACCAGCCTCAGATCCCGCCTTACCCGCCTGCATCATGCCATGAAGGGAGCCGCGTGATGGAAATCCGCCCCTCCGAGATTTCGGATATCCTCAAGCAGCAGATCGCCACGTTCGACCAGCCCGTCGATGTTGCCGAAACCGGCACCATCCTGTCGGTTGGTGACGGCATCGCCCGTGTCTACGGGCTGCAGAATGTCGAAGCCGGCGAAATGCTGGTCTTCCCCGCCAGCGGCCAGCATGGCATGGCGCTGAACCTTGAAAACGACAATGTCGGCGTCGTCATCTTCGGTGATGACACGGCGATGCGCGAAGGCGACACCGTCGCGCGCACCGGCAAGGTGGTCGAGGTCCCGACCGGCAAGGCCCTGCTGGGCCGCGTGGTCGATGGCCTTGGCAACCCGATCGACGGCAAGGGTCCGCTGGTTGGCGAAGTCATCAGCAAGCGCGCGGAAATCAAGGCGCCGGGCATCATGCCCCGCCAGTCCGTGAGCGAGCCGATGCAGACCGGCATCAAGGCGATCGACGCGCTGGTGCCCATCGGGCGTGGCCAGCGTGAACTGATCATCGGTGACCGCCAGACCGGCAAGACCGCGATCCTGATCGACACCATCGTCAACCAGAAGGGCGTCAACGCCCTGGGTGACGAGTCCAAGTCGCTCTACTGCATCTATGTCGCGATCGGGCAGAAGCGCTCCACCGTGGCGCAGCTGGTCCGCACGCTGGAGGAAACCGGCGCGATGGAATATTCCATCGTCGTCGCCGCCACCGCGTCCGACCCGGCCCCGATGCAGTACCTGGCGCCGTATGCCGCATGCTCCATGGGTGAATATTTCCGCGACAACGGCATGCATGCCCTGATCGTGTATGATGACCTGTCGAAGCAGGCCGTCGCCTACCGCCAGATGTCGCTGCTGCTGCGTCGTCCGCCGGGGCGTGAAGCATATCCGGGTGACGTGTTCTACCTGCATTCGCGCCTGCTGGAACGCGCGGCGAAGATGTCCGACAAGTACGGCGCAGGTTCGCTGACGGCCCTGCCGGTGATCGAGACGCAGGCCGGTGACGTGTCCGCCTACATCCCGACCAACGTGATCTCCATCACCGACGGTCAGGTCTTCCTTGAAACCGACCTGTTCTATCGCGGCATCCGCCCGGCGGTGAACGTTGGTGGTTCCGTGTCGCGTGTCGGTTCGGCCGCACAGATCAAGGCGATGAAGCAGGTTGCCGGCAAGATCAAGCTGGAACTGGCGCAGTATCGTGAAATGGCCGCTTTCTCGCAGTTCGCATCGGACCTCGATCCCGCGACGCAGAAGCAGCTTGCCCGTGGCGCGCGCCTTGTCGAACTGCTCAAGCAGCCCGAAACCTCCCCGCTGTCGGTCGAGGAACAGGTTGTCGTGCTGTATGCCGGCACCCGTGGCTATATCGACACCGTGCCGGTGAACCAGGTCACGACGTACGAGAAGCGCCTGCTTGAGGAAGTGCGTTCGGCAGGCAAGGACATCCTTGAATCCATCCGGACCCAGCGTCAGCTGACCAAGGATATCGAAAGCCGACTGAACGATTTCCTGACGACGTTCGGCCGTCAGTTCGTCAACTGAGGAAGAACGCGCATCCATGGCTTCCCTGAAGGAACTGCGCGCACGGATCGGCAGCGTCAAATCGACGCGAAAGATCACCAGCGCGATGAAAATGGTCGCCGCGGCCAAGCTGCGCCGGGCTGAAACCCGCGCGGCGGCGGCGCGTCCCTATGCCGACGCGATGCGCCGCATGCTCGCCGAGGTCGCCCGCAGCATGGGCGGTGAGGGCGGGCAGCCCAAGCTGCTCGTCGGCACGGGTGGCAGCAGCACCCACCTGCTGGTGCCGATGTCGAGTGACCGCGGTCTTGCGGGGGCCTTCAACTCGAACATCAACCGCAAGACGCGCGACATGATCCTGAAGCTGCAGGCCGAGGGAAAGACCGTCCGTCTGCTGCCGATCGGGCGCAAGACGTTCGAATACCTGTCGCGCGACTTTTCGGACCTGATCGTCGATCATATCCACATGTCGTCGGGCAAGGAGGTGTCGTTCAAGGTCGCAGCCGACCTGGGCGAGAAGATTTCCGGCATGCTCGACCGTGACGAGTTCGATGTCTGCACGCTGGTCTACAACCGCTTCCAGAACGTCATGTCGCAGGTTCCCACGGAAATGCAATTGATTCCGCTGGCGCTTCCGGGCAACGACAACCAGGCGGCTGGCGAGACCGCCGCCTATGAGTTCGAGCCGGACGAGGGTGCGCTGCTGTCGCGCCTGCTGCCGCGCAACCTGCAGGTCCAGCTCTATGCGACCATGCTTGAAACCGCCGCGGGTGAAAACGGCGCGCGGATGACGGCGATGGACAGTGCCACGCGTAACGCGGGCAAAGCCATCGACCGCCTGACGCTGACCTATAACCGCACCCGCCAGACCAACATCACCAATGAACTGATCGAGATCATTTCGGGCGCCCAGGCAGTCTGAAGATCGGTCTCCACGCTCCAGGAGCTGTCCCATGTCGGAAACCACAACTCACGAGGCTCCTGTCTCCACACAGGGGCAGTCGCAGAAAAGCAACGTCGTCGGCCGTGTGACGCAGATCCGCGGCGCCGTCGTCGATGTCCAGTTCGAAGGCACGCTGCCGCACATCCTCGATGCGCTGCATGTCTCGCTCAACGGCCAGACGCTGGTCCTCGAAGTCGCGCAGGAAATCGGCGAGCATGAAGTCCGCTGCATCGCGATGGACACGACCGACGGGCTGAGCCGCGGCACCGAAGTCGTCGCCACCGGCGCGCAGATCACCGTGCCGGTCGGTCCGGGCACGCTGGGCCGTATCCTCAACGTCATCGGGGAGCCGATCGACGATCGCGGCCCGATCCAGGCGAAGGGCCGTTCGCCGATCCATCGCGCCGCCCCCGCCTTTGACGAGCAGGCGGCCGCGACCGAGATCCTGCCCACGGGCATCAAGGTCGTCGATCTGCTGTGCCCCTACCTGAAGGGTGGTAAGGTCGGCCTGTTCGGTGGTGCGGGCGTCGGCAAGACGGTCATCATCCAGGAACTGATCAACAACATCGCCAAGGCGCATGGCGGCGTGTCCGTGTTCGCCGGTGTCGGTGAACGTACCCGTGAAGGTAACGACCTGTATTACGAAATGCAGGACGCGGGCGTCATCAAGATCGACGGTGACTCCACCGAAGGCTCCAAGGTGGCGCTGGTCTATGGCCAGATGAACGAACCGCCGGGCGCGCGTGCCCGTGTCGCACTGTCGGGCGTGACGGTTGCGGAATATTTCCGCGACGTCGAAGGCCAGGACGTGCTGTTCTTCGTGGACAACATCTTCCGCTTCACGCAGGCCGGCGCCGAAGTGTCCGCGCTGCTGGGCCGTATCCCGTCCGCCGTGGGTTACCAGCCGACGCTGGCGACCGAGATGGGCGCGCTGCAGGAACGCATCACCTCCACCAAGAAGGGGTCGATCACCTCGGTACAGGCCGTTTACGTCCCTGCCGATGACCTGACCGACCCGGCGCCTGCCGCGACCTTCGCCCACCTTGACGCGACGACGGTGCTGAACCGTTCCATCGCGGAAATGGGCATCTATCCCGCCGTTGACCCGCTGGATTCCACCTCGCGCTCGCTCGACCCCAAGATCGTGGGTGACGAACACTACCAGGTGGCGCGCGATGTGCAGCGTATCCTGCAGACCTACAAGTCGCTGCAGGACATCATCGCCATCCTTGGCATGGATGAACTGTCGGAAGACGACAAGCTGGTGGTGGCGCGTGCGCGTCGTATCCAGCGCTTCCTGTCGCAGCCGTTCCACGTGGCCGAAGTCTTTACCGGTGCGCCGGGCAAGCTGGTTGCGCTGGCCGATACGGTGCGTTCGTTCAAGGCGATTGTCGCGGGCGAATATGACCACCTGCCCGAAGGCGCGTTCTACATGGTTGGCGCGATCGAGGAAGCGGTGGCGAAGGCCGAGAAGATGAAGGAATCGGCCTGATTACTGGCCCCTGACGCAAGGAAGACAGACCATGCCGATTAAGGTCGAGATTGTCAGCCCGGAGAAGACCCTCTTCTCCCACACGGCTGACATGGTGGTCATGCCCGGGTCCGAGGGCGATATCGCCGCGATGCCGGAGCATGCGCCGCTGATGCTGATGCTGCGCGGTGGCGTTGTCGAGATTTACGAGGGCGACACCATCGCCCATCGTTTCTTCGTGTCCGGCGGGTTTGCCGACATGACGCCGGACCACTGCACCATTCTGGCGGATCATGCGACGCCGGTTGCGGACCTGTCCGCCACCGATGCGCAGTCCCGTCTGACCGGACTGGAAAAATCCTATGACGAGGCGGACAAGATGAACGTCCCGGCACTGGATATCCTGATGGACAAGATGCAGTCCGCCCGCGCGGAAATCGAGGCCGCAAAAAGCGCCACGCCAGAGATGTCCATCTGACATCGGGGCCTGACCGGACCATCAGGAAAAACGGCACCTCATCGCAGGTGCCGTTTTTTGTTGGGACGTCAGTTTCAAAAGTTTTTGGTGACGCTTTGTCCAAGAAGCTTCAAAGAACGCCGCCTTTGTAAAAAGGCGGCACCCGGAAACTTTTACCAATTCATCAGTATGTTACATGCCCGTCAGCCGCGTCCGCGATATCCGGACACATCCTGCGGCGGGATCCATGCGCCTTCGGGCGGGGCGCCCGTCTGCCAGAAGATGTCGATCGGCATGCCGCCACGCGGATACCAGTACGCCCCGATCCGCAGCCATACGGGATCGAGCAGGTCCACCAGCGTGGTCGCGATCTGCATGGAGCATTTTTCGTGGAAGGCGCCATGGTTGCGAAAGCTGGTCAGGAACAGCTTGAGCGACTTGCTCTCCACGATCCACTGGCGCGGGATGTAGTCGATGACGATATGCGCGAAATCCGGCTGTCCCGTCACGGGACATAGCGAGGTGAATTCGGGCGCGGTGAAGCGCACCACGTAACGCCTGTCCGCGTCGGGCGCGGGCACACGTTCGAGGATGGCTTCCTCGGGGCTGGTGGGCTGGGTGGTGTTGCAGCCAAGCTGCGTCAGCGTCTGGCTGCCATCGTCCGGCCGCGCAGGGGACGGGGTAGAGGAGGACATGGGTGTTTTCTTTCCACGGTTTGCCTGATGGGCGGGTGATGCCGGACGGGATATGGCGACGTCAATGGATTGCCATGCCATTTTGCCCGCTGTTGCAACCTGTGTGCGTCATGATAACACAGCAGTCATGGCACCTGCATCCCGAACCGAATTCCCCGATCCGGTCCTTGTGACCACAACGGCAGAGCTGGACGCGGTGACCGCGCGGCTGCGTCGCGAACCCTTCATCACGATCGACACGGAATTCGTGCGCGAACGCACCTACTGGCCGGAACTGTGCCTGGTGCAGCTTGCCGGCGCGGACGAGGTCGTGGTCGTCGATACGCTGGCGCCGGGCATGGACCTGACATCCCTTGGCGAACTCCTTGCCGACGAAGGGGTTATCAAGGTGTTTCATGCCGCGCGGCAGGATCTGGAGATTTTCCTGCACCTGTTCGACCGCCTGCCGCAGCCACTGTTCGATACGCAGGTCGCGGCGATGGTGGCGGGATACGGGGACCAGGTGGGGTATGACAACCTCGTCGCCTCGGTCGTGGGGGCGCAGATCGACAAGTCGCACCGTTTTTCCGACTGGGCCGCGCGCCCGCTTTCGGCGGCGCAGATCAATTACGCCGCCGCCGATGTGACCTACCTGCGCGAGGTGTACCAGCGCCTTGTCGCGCAACTGGAGCGTGAAGGGCGGCTGGAGTGGATGACGGCGGAGATGGATGTCCTCAATTCCCCCGCCACCTTCCGCCCCGATCCGCAGACGCTGTGGGAACGCATGCGCCCGCGCACCAGCAACCGCCGGATGCTGGGCATGCTGCGTGCCATCGCGGCGTGGCGGGAACTGGAGGCCCAGCGCGTCAATGTCCCGCGCCAGCGCCTGGTGAAGGATGAGAGCCTGATGGAAATCGCCGCCACCGCGCCCGGCGATGTCGATGCGCTGGCGCGGGTGCGTGGCATTTCGCGCGGCTTTGCCGAGGGGCGCAGCGGGCAGGCCCTGCTGGAGACGATCGCGACCGCACGGCGCGAACCCGATGCCTCCCTGCCACGCCCGCCAAAGGGCCGGGGCAAGGATGCGGCGCGCCCGTCGGCCGCGCTGGTGGCGATGCTCAAGGTGCTGCTGGCGGCGTGCTGTGAACGCCATCGCGTTGCGCCGAAGCTTGTGGCCTCGGCCGAGGATATCGACCGCCTCGCGCTGGAGGACGCGCCCGAAATCCCCGCGTTGCAGGGCTGGCGGCGGGAGGTGTTCGGCACGCAGGCGCTGGCGCTGAAGTCGGGGGAACTGACGCTGGGGGTGGCCGACGGCGCGATCCGGCTGATCCGCGCCTGAGGGGCGGTGCGTACTCCGCAGGTTTTACCATGGTTGCGAACAGGTTATCTCCACCCTTGTCCACAAGATTTTGTGGTACGCTGGTTGAGTCACCTACAATATAAGCCTATTTTGCCCTCAATTCCGCGTAATGGAGTGTGAGCGATGGCGATGGAATGGACCGAGGAGACGATCGCGCGTCTTCGCGACCTGTGGCAGCAGGGATTGTCAACGGCGGAAATTGGCCGCCAGTTGTCAGTGACCAAGAACGCGGTCGTCGGAAAGGCACATCGGCTGGGTCTGAAGCCACGCCCGTCGCCTATCCGCCGGGGGGCGAAGGCGGACAAATCCGTGGACAAGGCGACACCGGCCCCGGCGGCACAGGACGCGGCGGCCCGGACGCCCGCGACACCAGCCCCTGCGGCGGATGTGACGGTCACGGAAGTTTCCGTGGCGGTGGTGGCGACTCCGGCCCCCGAACCCACTGCCGCTGCCCCGGCGGCACCCGCAGCGGTGGCGGCCCCTGTCGCCCCCGTTGTGGAAGAAAACACCGTTTCCGCCCCGGCACCGGCCGCCGCCGTGGCCGCACCCCCGCCATCCATGCCTGCCCCGGCCGCCGCGCCGACTGTTGCTGACAGCGCCGCCGACACCGTATCGCCAAAGCCTGCTGCCGCCCCGGCCCCCAAGGCCGCGCCCGCCGCCGCGGCGGAGGAAGCCGCGGCACGTCCCGCGGCCAAGGCCCCGCGCAAGGCAACACCCACGCGTGCCGAACGTGCCGCCGCCGCCCGGGCCGCCGTAACCCCGCCGCGCCGTCGCAGCAGCCAGTCCTGCTGCTGGCCGCTGGGCGATCCGGGCACGCCGGGTTTCCATTTCTGTGGCGCGACCCCGCTGCCGGGTAAGCCCTACTGCGCCGAACATGCGCAGCTTGCCTATGTGAAGCTGCGTGACCGCCGCGACAATGTCGCCTGAGCGGCGCGCGTCCTGAGGGGATATCCCCGGGCGCCGCGCCTGTGACGGATATGAAAAAGCCGCCGGGAACATGACGTTCCGGCGGCTTTTTTCATGGATATCCGCAAGGCGCGCGCACCCTGCCGGGTGGGTCGCTGCGCCACATGGCCGCAACACCCGCGCGATGCCGCATGGCGCGGCGGGCGGGCGTCATGGCCGTGGGCGCGCTGCGACCGGCCCTCAGGGGGTCTGCGGCTTCTCGGCGGGGGCGGCGGCCGGTGCTGCGGCCGGGGCCTCGGGCTTGGGGGAGGTGATCATTTCAAGCTGCCCCGAAACCTGGCCACCATCCTCGACCTTCAGGCGGCGGCACTTCGCCGTGCCCAGCAGGCGGCCGGTGGAACGGATCGTAAGACCGCCCTGCACCGTCAGCGTGCCGTCGATGGTGCCGGCCAGTTCGGCGTCTTCCACCTCGACCTCACCCTTGAAGACACCGCCATCGGCGATCAGCAGTTCGGTGGCGTTGATCATGGAGGATTCGACCATCCCCTCCACGACCAGGCGTTCGGCGTCCTTGATGGTGCCCTGGACGCTGATGCCACGGCCAACGACCAGCGTGCGGCGGTCATTTTCCTTTTTCGCGCCGGTCGTGGGCATGCCCGGACGCGTGGCGCCTGCGGGCGTGGCGTTGGGGCTCTGGGGGAAGGGCGGACGGGCCATCGGCGCGTTTTCCTTGTTGGCTGGTGTGGAAGAAGGCGCTGGGCGCGCGGATTGCGGAGTGGCTGCCTGAGGCTTGGCGGCTGGCTTGGCCGGTTCTGGCTTACGACGTCTGAACAATATTACCCCGCTTCATCTGGCTGTATCCGGTGCTGGGAATAGTCCGGATCGATCTTCGCTCTCGTGCCGGACAGGCAGGTCCCTGCTCTTGTTTCGGTTATACGCGCGCATGACCCCGCGACAAGGGCGAACGTCGCGTGGCGATTGTGAAAAACGTGCTGGCATTGCGGTTTGCCTGCCCCGGTGATAGCGAATGCGCAACTTAGTCATACGTAATATTGGTCATTTCATGGCGACGTTTGTGCGATGATGCCATGCGATGTGCAAAGAGGGGACGGAGAGTTGGAAAAGAACACGGAAAATTCGGGACAGGCCACGGAATGCAGGTTCGATATCCTCGGGATCGGCAATGCGATCGTCGATATCCTGGCCCCTGTCGCCCCTTCCTTCCTGGCCGCCAATGACATGACGCCGGGTGGCATGATGCTGATCGACGCCATCCGTGCGCAGGAACTCGGCCGCGAGATCCGGCGTGAAAAGGAAATGGGCGGCGGGTCGGCGGCCAATACCTGCGTCGTGGCGTCGAACATGGGCGCGCGCGTCGCCTATCTGGGCAAGGTGGCCGATGACGCGACCGGCCGTACCTTTGCCGCCGACATGCAGGCGGCGGGCGTGTATTTCCCGTCCGTCCCGCTCAAGGGCAAGGACGCGCAGCAGCAGCCAACCGCAAGCTGCCTGATCCTTGTCACCCCCGACGGGCAGCGCACGATGAACACCTACCTTGGCGCATGCGTGTCGTTCGGGCCGGACGACGTGCTGCCCGACGTGGTGACGGCGTCGAAGGTGACCTATATGGAGGGCTACCTGTTCGACCGGCCGGAGGCGCAGGCCGCCTTCCGCCGGGCCGCGGAAATCGCGCACGCGGCGGGCCGCCGGGTTGCGCTGTCGCTGTCGGATGCGTTCTGCGTGGACCGCCACCGTGACGCGTTCCTCGACCTCGTGCGCGGGCATGTCGATATCCTGTTCGCCAACGAGATGGAGATCCTCTCGCTCTACCAGGTCAAGGAATTCGACGACGCGCTGCGCCAGGTCTCCGCCGATACGCATTTCGCCGTCCTGACCCGCAGCGAGAAGGGCAGCGTCATCGTGCAGGACCAGCAGCAGATCGTCATCGAAAGCGTGCGCACGCAGGTCGTGGACACCACGGGCGCGGGCGACGCCTATGCCGCGGGCTTCCTCGCGGGGTGGACGTCGGGGCGCGAACTGGCCGAATGCGGCCGCCTCGGCAGTGTGGCTGCGTCCGAAGTGATCTCCCACTATGGCGCGCGGCCGCTGATCAACATGCGCCAGGACATGGGGTTCTGATCGCGGGCAGGACAGAATTCATCACCGGGATGCGCGGATGGCGTGAAGTTTCGCGTGCAATCCGCGCCAGTCCCCTTTATCTACGCCACAGCACCCAACAATGCCGCCATGTCGCTCGGGCCTGAACTGCCCGCACGGGCGGCGCGCCCTCTTGGCGCCCCCGCAAGGAAAGTCAGGTTACAACCGTTATGGATATCCGTAATATCGCCATCATCGCGCACGTCGATCATGGCAAGACCACGCTGGTTGACCAGCTTCTGAAACAGTCGGGCTCGTTCCGCGACAACCAGCATGTCGCCGAACGCGCGATGGACAGCAACGACCTGGAGCGTGAGCGCGGCATCACGATCCTGGCGAAGTGCACGTCCGTCGTGTGGAAGGACACCCGCATCAACATCATCGACACCCCGGGCCATGCCGACTTCGGCGGCGAGGTGGAGCGTATCCTGAGCATGGTGGACGGCGCGGTCGTGCTGGTCGATTCCGCCGAAGGCGCGCTGCCGCAGACGAAGTTCGTCGTCGGCAAGGCGCTGGCCCGCGGGCTGAAGCCGATCGTGGTCGTCAACAAGATCGACCGTGGCGACGCCCGCCCCGACGAAGTGCATAACGAGATCTTCGACCTGTTCGCCGCCCTTGGCGCGAATGACGAACAGCTTGACTTCCCGATGCTCTACGCCTCCGGCCGCCAGGGCTGGGCGGATCTGGAGATCGACGGCCCGCGCAAGGACCTGTCGCCGCTGTTCGACCTGATCCTGCGTCACGTCCCGCCGCCGAAGGTCAACAAGGATGCGCCGTTCGCGATGGTCGCGACCATCCTGGAGAACGACAACTTCCTTGGCCGCGTGCTGACCGGGCGTGTGGAGCAGGGCACCGCAAAGATGAACATGCCGGTGCATGTGCTGCGTCCCGACGGTTCGGTCGTCGAAACCGGCCGCCTGACGAAGCTGCTGTCCTTCCGCGGGCTGGACCGCGTGCCGGTGGAAGAGGTCGAGGCCGGTGACATCGTGGCCGTGGCCGGCCTGTCCGAGGCGACGATCCCCGAAACCATCGCCGCCCTCGAGGTGAAGGAGCCGCTGCCCTCCACCCCCGTCGATCCGCCGACGCTGTCGATGACCTTCCGCCTCAATGACGGTCCGCTGGGCGGGCGCGAAGGCAAGAAGGTCACGTCGCGCCAGATCCGCGACCGCCTGTTCAAGGAAACCGAAGGCAACATCGCCATCCGCGTGTCCGAAAGCCCCGAGAGCGAGGCGTTCGAGGTTGCGGGCCGTGGCGAACTGCAGCTTGGCGTCCTGATCGAGCAGATGCGCCGCGAAGGCTTCGAACTGACCATCGGCCGCCCCCGCGTGCTGTTCCGCACGAACGAGGAAACCGGTGAGCGCGAGGAACCGTTCGAGGAAGTCCTGATCGACGTGGACGAGCCGTATTCCGGCGTCGTGGTCGAGAAGATGGCCCTGCGCAAGGGCATCATGCAGGACATGCAGCCGTCCGGCGGCGGCAAGGTGCGCCTGACGTTCCAGATCCCCTCACGCGGGCTGATCGGCTATCACGGCGAATTCCTGACCGACACGCGCGGTTCGGGCATCATGAACCGCCTGTTCTCCGGCTACCAGCCCTATGTCGGGCCGATCGCGGGGCGTCGCAACGGTTCGCTGATCTCCTCCGAAGATGGTACGACGACGCAGTATTCGCTGTTCTCGCTGCAGGATCGCGGCACGCTGTTCGTCGATGCGGGCGAGAAGGTCTATGTCGGCATGATCATCGGGGAACATTCGCGTGAGAATGACCTCGAGGTGAACCCGATCCGTGAAAAGAAGCTGACCAACATCCGTGCCGCCGGCAAGGACGAGGCCCTGCTGCTGATCCCGCCGCGCAAGATGAACCTTGAGCAGGCCATCGCCTATATCGAGGATGACGAACTGGTGGAGGTCACGCCGTCGGCCGTGCGTATCCGCAAGCGTTACCTCGACCCGCATGAGCGCAAGAAGCGCGAGCGTTCGGGCACCGTGGACTGACATAGACCGGTAGCGCGACCCAGCCCATCGTTGCCTGCATCCACCGCAACCATTCGTAATGTTTCTGGCATTGTGATTGCGGTGGGAATGCGGCAATTATGGGTTTCGCTCCGAAAATTTAAAATTTTTAATTCGAGACGTGGGCTCACGGCGCATGTTAAATCCATGACTGTCGAATCGGGCTGGTGTCGTTGCCGGTCCGGCGCAGGCATTGGGATTTTATCCCGATTGTTGGAGATAAGAGTTCATGATCGTTTCGACCCGCCGTTTCCTGGCCGCCCTGTCCGCAGTCGCCGTGATGGGCGTTGCGTCCCCCCTGATGGCGCAGACCACCCCTGCTGAACCGACCGCCCCGGCAGTGTCCGGCCCGGAGCATGCGCCCGACGCCGCTGCCGGCGACGCGGCCGCCGCTGGCGAAAAGAAGGTCCATCATGGTGGTCACCACCACGGTGGCAAGCACCACGGCAAGAAGAAGGCCGCCGAGGCCGAAGCGCCTGCCGCTGCGCAGTAATGTCGCATGAGCGTCGGCCCCCGGGCCGGCGCGCCATGTCTGCATGATGCACGAAAACGGGGCCCGGATTTATCCGGCCCCGTTTTTTGTTGCCTGCGTGGGATATGGGTAAATGTAAGGAATAAAAGTTTTTGGGTGCCGCCTTTTTCCAAAAAGGCGGCGTTCTTCGAAGCTTTTTGCAAAAAGCTTCACCAAAAACTTTTATGACTCAGGTCATCCGGCAGGCGCTTACTGCGCGTAACGGTCGATCGACAGGTCGAGG
Organism: Gluconacetobacter entanii; assembly: GCF_013155425.1. Classification (NCBI taxonomy): domain Bacteria; kingdom Pseudomonadati; phylum Pseudomonadota; class Alphaproteobacteria; order Acetobacterales; family Acetobacteraceae; genus Gluconacetobacter; species Gluconacetobacter entanii. The sequence goes on from NZ_JABJWD010000093.1 coordinate 28,613, forward strand.
CTGGGGATTTCGGTCGGGCGCTGGCTGATCATGTCGGACAGCAGCTTTCCCGACCCGCAGGCCATCGTCCATCCCAGCGTCCCGTGGCCGGTATTGAACCACAGGTTGCCAAACCGTTTCGACCCGCCGATGACGGGTGTCCCGTCGGGCGTGTTCGGGCGCAGGCCGGTCCAGTACACCGCCTGCGACAGGTCGCCGCCGCCAAACAGTTCGGAGAAACATTCCTCCAGCCCCGCGCGCCGGTCACGGCTGAGGCGGGTGTTATACCCCGCCAGTTCCGCCGTCCCGCCAATGCGGATGCGATCGCCAAGCCGCGTGATCGCGACCTTGTAGCGGTCATCGTTGACGGTGGAGGTCGGCGCGCGGCTTTCATCCGTCACCGGCAGCGTCAGCGAATATCCCTTGACCGGATAGACCGGCAGCTTCAGCCCCAGCGGGCGGACAAGGCGCGGCGCATAACTGCCAAGGGCGACGACATAGGCATCGCCCGTGATGCGCCCGGCGGAGGTCCGCACACCGAGGATTTCGTCAGCCGAGGCGTCGAGCGCCTGGATTGTGGTTTCATACCGGAACGTCACCCCCAGTTCGGCCGCCTTCTGCGCCAGGCGCTGGGTGAACATGTGCGCATCCCCCGATTCGTCACCCGGCAGGCGCAGCCCCGCGCGCAGCAGGTGGCGCGACCCCGACAGGCCGGGTTCGTACTGCGCGATCTGGTCGGGGTTGAGCAGTTCGTGTTCCACCCCATGCTGTGACAGGACCTGCATGTCCTTGTGCGCCTTGGCGACGTCGCGGTCGGTGCGGAACAACTGGATCAGGCCGCGCTGGCGGTCGTCATAGGTGATGCCGGTCTCCGCACGCAGCGCGTCAAGGCAGTCGCGGCTGTAGGTCGCAACGCGCAGCATGCGTGACTTGTTGATGTCATAGGCATGGGCGTTGCAGTTGCGCAGGACCTGCATCATCCAGCCGAACATCGCGAAATCGATGCGCGGGCGGATGATCATGGGGCTGGCGGTGCTGCACATCCATTTCAGGACCTGCAACGGCAGGCCCGGCCCGGCCCATGGCGCGGAATAGCCGGGGGAGACCTGTCCCGCATTGGCGAAGGAGGTTTCCATCGCGGCGGCGGGCTGGCGGTCGATCACCTCGACCTCGTGCCCCTGTTTGGCGAGGTACCATGCGGCCGTCACACCAATCACGCCCGAGCCCAGAATAATAACCTTCACCCGCTGCCCCTTCCTGTTACATCGCATGATCTGCGCGCGATGCTATCGCCCGCGCCCACGGGGTCAAGCACCGCGCGGCCGATCCGTGGCACGGCGTCATAACATTATGTGTCGAAATATGTATGCGGTGTTTTCAGGCCGTTGGCACGCCCCTGCTGGTGGAATATTCGAAATGCAGCGCCGTGTCGGGATGGACGATGGGATGGATGGCGTGCGCGGCCATGGCGCATTCGCTGAACCCCTGCAGGATCAGCTTCAGCTTCCCCGGATAGGACGCGACATCCCCCACGGCAAAGATGCCGGGCATGCTGCTTTCGCAGGTGGACGGCGTGACGGGAATGGTGCCCCGGACGGTGTCCAGCCCCCATTGCGCGATGGGGCCAAGATCGGTCGCCAGCCCGAAGAACGGCAGCAGCGTCTGGCACGGGACATGCAGTACCTCGCCATCAAGGGTGATGAGGTCCACACCATCGAGCACGCCGTCATTCCCGTGCAGGCCGTGAAGCTGGTAGCCGACCAGCTTTTCGATCTCGCCGCGTTCCACGGCCTCGTCCATCTGGCGCAGGCTTTCGGGGGCGGCGCGGAAGCGGTTGCGGCGGTGGACGATGGTCACGCGCGCGGCCACGTCACGCAGCGACAGCGCCCAGTCCACCGCCGAATCCCCGCCACCGGCGATCAGGACATGCTGGCCCGCGAAATCGGCGCGGCGGCGGACATAGTACCGCACGGCGCCGCTTTTCTCGAACGCCTCCAGCCCCTCGAGCGGCGGGCGGTTGGGGCCGAATGCGCCAGCACCGGCGGCGATGATGACGGCATGGGCGCGAATCGTGTCGCCACGGCTGGTACGCAGGGTGAACGCCCCGCGCGTGCCCGACAGTTCCTCCACCCGGCGGCCCAGCAGGCGCGGGATGTCGAACGGCGCGATCTGCCGGTCAAGTGCCGCGATCAGGTCGCCGCCCGCGATGGCGGGATGGGCGGGAATGTCATAGATCGGCTTTTCGGGATACAGCGCGGTGCACTGCCCGCCGATTTCATCAAGCGCGTCGATCAGCACGCAGCCCAGCTTGAGCATGGCGCATTCGAACGCGGCGAACAGGCCGGCAGGCCCCGCGCCGATAATGGCGACATCGGTGGTAAGGCTGGCGGTGTCGGTCATTGCTGTTATGTCCTGCAATCCGTGTCTGTTCGGTGTCCTGCTGCGTTGTGCGTCGCATGACGCGCCAGCGCAACCCACAAAAATGGCACAAACCCCGCGAAAACGCCCCCCTGCGGACCGTGTGGCGCGGGGTAAATGGTGCGCGTGCGGAACAGGCGTGCGGGCATGCGGCTTCGTCTTGTCTGCGCATGTGTCATGGGCGCACAATACCCTCATGACGCAGACGGACATGACACCTTCGCCCGCCCCGGACGTGGCGCGCATCTTCCTGCCCGATGACGCGGCGACGATGGCGCTGGGCCGGGCGCTGGCGCCCCTGCTGCATGCGGGGGATGCGGTGCTGCTGCGCGGGGACCTTGGCGCGGGGAAGACGACGCTGGCGCGCGCGCTGCTGCGGACGCTGTGCCACGACCCGGCGATGGAGGTGCCAAGCCCGTCCTATACGCTGGTGCAGACCTATGATGCCCCGGGCGTGGAGGTGTCGCATTTCGACCTGTGGCGCCTCGATGGTCCGGGCGCGCTGGTCGAACTGGGCTGGGATGATGCGTGCGAGGGGATCGTGCTGGTGGAATGGCCCGAACGCCTGGGCGAACTTACCCCGCCCGGCGCGCGGCATGTCGATCTGCTGGTGCGGGCCGATGGCGGGCGCGACGCCGTGCTGCGCGGATGGGGGGCACAGGCAGGGGCCGTGGCGCGGCTGGTCGAAGACGCGATGAAACAGGCAGGAGAGCAGGCATGAGTGTGGACATGCCCGAAACGGCGATGATCTTCGCCGCCGGGATGGGGCGGCGGATGCGCCCGCTGAGCGAGACGACCCCCAAGCCCCTGCTGAAGGTCGGGGGACAGGCGATCCTGTGCCATGCGCTTGACCGGCTGGACCGTGCGGGCGTGGGGCGCGTGGTGGTCAACGCCCACTGGCACGCCGACATGGTGGCCGCGGCGCTGGAGGCCCGGCGCGCGGCCGGCGATGGCCCGCGCACCGTGCTGCGGCGGGAGGACGAACTGCTGGAGACGGGGGGCAGCGCGGCGGCCGCCCTGCGCGCGGGGCAGATCGGGCCGGGGCCGTTCTTCCTGCTCAATGGCGATGCGATGTGGCTCAACGGCCCGCAGGCGGCGCTGCGGCGGCTGGCGGCGGCGTTCGACCCGGCGAAGATGGATGCGATGCTGCTGCTGGGTGCGATGACGCGCGCGGTGGGGGAGGTCGGGCGTGGCGACTTCGCCGTGGACGCGCAGGGCAGGCCGCGCCGGCCAAAGGGCGGGGAACTGACGCCCTATGTCTATACCGGGGTGCAGATCGTCTCCCCCGCCTTGTTCGAGGACGCGCCGGATGGGGCGTTCAGCCTGAACCTGCTGTGGGACCGGGCGATGGCGCGCGGGCGGCTGGGCATGATCGTCCATGATTCGCTGTGGTTCCACCTGTCGCGCCCGCAGGACATCGCGGCGGCGGAGGCCACGTTGCGCAGCACGCTCGACCCCGACCATGACGATAGCGGGGTGCACGGCTGATGGCGCAGGCCACCCCCGGCGCGCGTCCCGGCGCGTCCCGCGTCGTCACCATCGCCCATCACGTTCCCTTCCTCGACCAGCTTGCGGCGCGCTGGATGGCGGAGGTGGACAATGACCCGCAGCGCACCGGCGCGGGGCTGATCCTGCTGCCCAGCAGGCGTGCCGCGCGTGCGTTGACGGAGGCGTTCCTGCGCCGTGCCGATGGCCGTGCGCTGCTGCTGCCGCGCATCGCGCCGATCGCGGCGCTGGACGAGGCCGCACTTGCCCTGTCGGGGGAGGCCGCACTGGAACTGCCGCCCGCCGTGGAGCCCATGCGCCGCCTTGCGACGCTGACGCTGCTGGTGCTGCAGGCGGGGACGGCGTTTGGTGACGTGCGCACCGTGGACCAGGCCTGGCCGCTGGCGCGCGCGCTGGCCGACCTGATGGACGAGGCGGAATGGGCGGAATGTGACCTGCGCGAACGCCTGCCCGAAGCCGCCGATGGCGATTTCGCGCAGCACTGGGACCTGACGCTGAAATTCCTGTCGATCGTGACCGGTATCTGGCCGACATGGCTGGAGGAGCAGGGGGTGATGAACCCTGTCGCCCGGCAGGTCGCGCTGTTGCATGCGCAGGCCGCGCACTGGCGCGAAACCCCCCTGCCCAAGGGCCAGCGCCTGTGGGCGGCGGGGTTTTCGGACGCCGTGCCCTCCACGGTGGCGGTGCTGCGCACGGTGCTGGACATGCCCGGCGGGCGGCTGGTGCTGACGCCGGTGGACATGGACATGGACGCGGACACATGGGCCGCCCTGCCGCCGGGCCATCCGCAGGCAGGGACCGCGCGCATGCTGGCCGACCTCGGCGTCATGCGCGAGGAACTGGAGGTCTGGGACGACCTGCCCGCAGGCTGCGTGGCCGCCGCGCCACCGGGACGCGCGACACTGCTGTCGAACGCGCTGCTGCCGGCCCCGGCGCTGGGGCAGTGGCTGGACCCCGCGCCCCCGCCGGAACTGCGGGGCCTGTCGGTCCTGCACGCGGCGGACCAGCAGGAGGAAGCGGCCGCCATCGCGCTGATCCTGCGCCAGGCGATCGAACGGCCGGGACAGCCCGCCGCCCTTGTCACGCCGGACCGGGCACTGGCGGGACGTGTGGCGACCGAACTGGCGCGCTGGGGCGTCATTGCCGATGACAGCGCGGGGGAGGGGCTGGCGACCACGCCGCAGGCCACGTTCCTGCGCCTGATCGTGCAGGCCGTCGATGCCGGGCTGTCGCCGGTCGCCCTCCTGTCGATGCTCAAGCATCCGCTGGCGGCCTGCGGGCTGTCGCCGGGGAACTGCCGTGCGTCGGCCCGCCTGCTGGAACGCGCGGTCCTGCGCGGGCCTGCGCCGCCACCGGGGATCGCGGGCCTGCGCGCCGCCCTGTCGCGCACGACACAGGATGAACATGGCGCGCTGGCCGATGCGCCGGATGCGCCGCAGGAACTTTCCGCCTTCCTTGACCGGCTGGAACGCGCGCTCGACCCGCTGCTGTCGTGCGCGTCCGGCGGGGCGGAGGTGGTGGACCTGCTTTCCGCCCTTGTGGAGGCGGCGCAGGCGCTGGCGGCGACCGATACCGAAGACGGGGCCGCGCGCCTGTGGTCGGGGGAGGAAGGCAATGCGCTGGGTGCGCACCTGGCGGAACTGCTGACATGGTGCGACGTGCTGCCGGCGCAGCGGGTCGGCGCGCTGGATGGTCTGCTGGCCTCGTCGCTGGCGGGGGTGACGGTGCGTGGCCGCCGCGCCCTGCGCGGGCGTGAACAGGTGGCGGTGCATCCGCGCGTCTTCATCTGGGGCCTGCTGGAGGCCCGGTTGCAGACGGCGGGGACCATCGTGCTGGGCGGGCTGGTGGAAACCGTCTGGCCGCCTGCCACCGATCCGGGACCGTGGATGAGCCGCCCGATGCGCACGCGCATCTGCCTGCCGTCGCCCGAATGCGTCATCGGGCAGGCGGCGCATGATTTCATCGCCTGCGCCTGTGCCGCGCCCAACGTGGTGCTGTCGGTGCCGGGACGCAGGCAGGGCGCGCCCGCGGTCGCCGCGCGGTGGCTGGTGCGGCTCGATGCCTATCTTTCGGGGCGTGGGGCGGGTATCGCCGAACATCCGGCGCTGTCATGGCTGGAACAGCTTGACCGTCCCTCCGGCGCGCCCGCGCCCGTCGCCCCGCCGCGCCCGTGCCCGCCGGTGTCGATGCGCCCGCGCAGCCTGTCGGTGACGGAGATCGAGACATGGATGCGCGACCCCTATGCCATCTATGCCCGGCGGATCCTCGGGCTGAAACGCCTTGCCGATCTGGAGGAAATGGCTGACGCCGCCGATTACGGGGAAATCGTCCATGACGCGCTGGACCAGTGGTTCACGCGCTATCCCGACCGCTGGCCCGCGGATGGGGAGGCACGGATGGTACGCGTGTTCGCCGAAGTGCTGGAGGCGGCGCGCCTGCGCCCGGCGCTGGCGGCATGGTGGGCGCCACGGCTGGAGCGCATCGCGCGCTGGTGCGCCGCGACGGAATCCGGGCGCCGTGGCGATGGCGCGCCGCGCACCGTCTTGACCGAGCTTTCGGGGCGGATGGAACTGTCGGGCTTTTCCTTCGGCACGTTCGTGCTGCGCGGCCGGGCCGACCGGATCGACCGCGACGCCGAAGGGGGCCTGAGCCTGTTCGATTACAAGACCGGAACCCTGCCCACGCGCGCCAGCGTGCTGGCGGGATGGCAGTCGCAACTGGTGCTGGAGGCCGCGATGATCGAGGCGGGCGGCTTCGCCCCTGATGCGGTGGGGCATGTGACGGAACTGGTGTACTGGCGTCTGACGGGCGGCCACGTCCCGGCGCAGGTGCTCGACATCGCGCGTGGCGAGGAACTGTCGGACCTGATCGCGCAGTGCCGGGATGGCCTGCGCAGGCGTGTCGCGGCCTATGACACCGCGCAGATGCCCTATCTGTCGCATCCCCATCCGGGGCAGGAACCGCGCTTTGCCGATTACGCCCATCTGGCGCGGGTCGCGGAATGGAGCGCTGCGCGAGAGGAGGACATGGCATGACGATGACACCCGACGGGGCCGCCTCCGCCGCCCATGCGCCCGATGCCATCACGCTTGCGAACGAAAGCCAGGCGCAGGCGTCCGACCCGCAGGCCTCGGTCTTCGTCTCCGCCTCCGCCGGGAGTGGCAAGACAAAGCTGCTGATCGACCGTCTCCTGCGGCTGATGCTGCCGCGTCCGGGCCATGATGCGCAGGGGCATGCGGTGCTGCTGCCGGGGTCGGACCCGTCGCGCATCCTGTGCCTGACCTTTACCAAGGCGGCGGCGGCGGAAATGGCCGTGCGGCTGCAGAAACGGCTGGGCCGGTGGGTGACGCTGCCGGACCGTGAACTTGACGCGGAACTGCGTGGCCTGTTCGTCCCGGCGGAGGCCCGCACCCGGCAGGTGGCGCGCGAACTGTTCGCCCGCGTGCTCGACCTGCCCGGCGGCATGCGCATCGGCACGATCCACGCCTTCTGCCAGTCGCTGCTGCGGCGTTTCCCGGTGGAGGCGGCGATCAGCCCGCATTTCACGCTGGTGGAGGAAACCGATGCGCGCCTTGCCCTGCAGGGCGCGGTGGAGGAGGTGGTCGGGCGCGGCGGGGACGCCGTCACCGCGCTTGCGGGGCAGGTGGGCATTGGCGAGTTTACCGCGCTGATTACACGGATCCAGGCGCGACTGCGGCAGTTCCGCACCGTTGCCGAACGCTGGCGCACCGAACCCGCGGTGGTGGATGCGGCGCTGCGCCGGGTCCTGGGCGTGCGTGGCGATAACGCGCAGGCCATCCTGCGCGATGCCTGCGCCGACATCCCGGACGAGGACGCATTGCGTGACGGCCTGCGCATGGTGGCGGAGCAGGGATCGCCCAAGGTGCGCACGACGGCGGCCGGGATGCTGGCGTGGCTGGGGCAGGATGCGCAGGCGCGGGCCGCGCAGTGGGACGACTGGCGCAGGGCGCTGGTGAAACAGGATGGCGAACCGCGCAAGCGCGGAGGCGTGAACGCGGCGCTGGACAGGAACCACCCGGAAATCGGTGACGCCCTGATGGCGGAGGCGCAGCGCATCATCGATGTGGAGGCGCAGTTGCGCGCGCTGACGGTGCGTGACCTCAGCCGCGCGCTGCTGTCGGTCGCGGCCCCGGTGGTGGAGGGATATGCCGCACGCAAGACCGGGCAGGGGCTGGTCGATTATGATGACCTGATCGAACGCACGCTTGGCCTGCTGGATGATCCGGGGGCGGCATGGGTGCTGTACAAGCTTGATGGCGGGATCGACCACCTCCTGCTCGACGAGGTGCAGGATACCTCGCCCCAGCAATGGGCGATCGCCGGTGGCCTGACGGCGGAGTTCTTTGCGGGAACGGGTGCGCGCGAACATGACGGTCCGCCGCGCACGATCTTTGCCGTGGGGGATTACAAGCAGTCGATCTACTCCTTTCAGGGCGCGGACCCGGAGGCCTTCCGTTACTGGCGCGAACGCTTCCGCCACAAGGCGCGGGAGGCGGAGGCGCGCTGGCGTGAACCGGCGCTGACGGTGTCGTTCCGCTCCACCACGCCGGTGCTGGCGCTGGTGGACCGGGTGTTTTCCATCCCCGCCGCCGCCCGTGGCGTGGCCGAACCCGACAGCGGCATCCCCACCCATGTCACCGCGCGTCCCGGCGGCGGCGGGCGCGTCGAACTGTGGCCCGTCACGCCCAAGGGCGAGGATGGGGAGGATCCGGACCCGTGGGATGCCCCCACCAGCAATGCGGGACAGTCCACGGCGCAGCAGCAGTTGGCCGATACGCTGGCGGCATGGATCGCGGGTGAACTGCGCCGCGTGCCGCCGCCGGGGCAGGCGCCGCTTGCGCCCGGTGACGTGCTGATCCTCGTGCCGCGCCGCTCTGCCTTTGCCCGCGCGCTGATCCGTGCGCTCAAGACGCAGGACGTGCCGGTGGCGACACTGGTGCGCACGGTGCTGACGGACCAGTTGGCGGTGCAGGACCTCATGGCGCTGTGCGCGGCGCTGCTGCTGCCGCAGGACGACCTGACGCTGGCCTGTGTCCTGACCTCGCCACTTGGCGGGCTGGATGATGACAGCCTGATGCACCTGTGCATGGGGCGGCAGCGGCGGCCACTGTGGGCGGTCCTGCGTGAACGCCATGGCGAACGGCCCGAATGGGCGGCGGCGTGGCGGATGCTCGACACCCTGTTTGGCAAGGTTGACTACGCCTCGCCCTATGCCCTGCTGTCGGAGGCGCTCGGCCCGCTGGGCGGTCGCGCGCGTCTGCTTGCACGGCTGGGGCCGGAGGCGGTGGAGCCTGTGGGCGAACTGCTCTCCGCCGCCCTGCGCTTCGAGGAGGCGCATGCCGTGTCGCTGCAGGGATTCCTGCACTGGCTTCACGCGTCGGAGGAAACGGTCAAGCACGAACCCGACGCATCGGCCGACATGGTGCGCGTCATGACCGCCCACGGGGCCAAGGGATTGCAGGCGCGGCTTGTCATCCTGCCCGACACGGTGGGCACGCCGCGTTTCGACCGTGGCCTGCTGTGGGCGCATGACCCGCAAAGCAGGCTGGATATCCCGCTGTGGATTCCGCGCAGCGAACTGGGCACCGGGGTGACGCAGGCGCTGCAGGACCGGCTGAAGCTTGCGGCGGCGGAGGAATATAACCGCCTGCTGTATGTCGCCCTGACCCGGGCGAGCGAGCGTCTGGTGGTCTGCGGGTGGGAGCCACGCCGGGGCGTGCCCGAGGACTGCTGGTACGATCTGTGCCGCAAGGCGCTGGAGGCCGAGGGCGCAAAGGCCGAGGACTTCGCGCTTGGCTGGTCCGGGGAGGCGCTGGTGATCGAGGAGGCCTATGCCCCGTGTCCCGAAGCCGCCCCGCCGCCCCCGCCGCGCGTGGATGTGCCCCCGCCGCGCTGGATGGGCACGGCGCCGGACTGGACGCCCGTGCCGCCGCCAGTGGAAGGGCCGCTGGCGCGCCCGCTGGCGCCCAGCCGTCCCGATGACATCGCCCTTGGCCCGCAGCCTGCCGTGCGTTCCCCGCTGGAGATCGCGCAGGCCGGGGCAGGGGGACGCAGTGCGGGCACACGCCGGATGAATGCGCTGCGGCGCGGGCAGATGGTGCATGCGCTGTTGCAGTACCTGCCCGACTGCGCGCCCTCCGAACGGGCGGAGGTGGCGCGCCGGTGGCTGTCGCGCCGGGGTAGCGGCCTGTCGGCGGCGCAGTGCGAACAGGTCGCGCGCCAGGTGATGGCGGTGATGGAAATGCCGGAGATGGCGCCCCTGTTCGCGCCCGGCAGCCGTGCGGAGCAGCCACTGGCCGGTGTCGTGGGGGAGACGGTGGTCGTGGGGCAGGTCGATCGCATGGCCGTGACCGACGACGAGGTGCTGCTGTGTGATTTCAAGACCAACCGCCAGCCCCCCGCCCGCGTTGAGGACACGCCGGTGCTGTACCTGCGGCAGATGGCGTCGTACCGTGCGCTGCTGCGCATGCTCTATCCGGGGCGGAAGGTGACGTGCATCCTTGTCTGGACCGAGGATGTGCGCGTCAGTGTCCTGCCCGATGCGCTGGTCGCGGCCAATGCGCCAGCGCGGATTGCATCGCAGTGATGTCTTGACCCCGCGCCAAAGGGTCGCCATGTCGGATGGACCGATCATGTCGCGGCCCGTGCCGCGATCAACAGGAGTGATGCAATGAGCGAGAACACCGTCGCCGTAAAGGACGCCGAATTCCAGAAGCAGGTACTGGAATCCAGCGAACCCGTTCTGGTCGATTTCTGGGCCGAATGGTGCGGGCCGTGCAAGATGGTCGCCCCGGCGCTGGAAGAAATCGGCGCGGAGTTCAAGGGCAAGCTCAAGGTGGTGAAGGTCAATATCGACGAAAACCCCGAAACGCCCAACACCTATGGCGTGCGTGGCATCCCGACCATGCTGATCTTCAAGGGCGGCAAGGTCGTCGCGGACAAGGTCGGCGCGGCCCCCAAGACGCAGCTTAAGGAATGGGTGAAGGCCAGCCTCGCCTGAACACTGGCGGCCCGTCATGCACCGCTGTTGCGGGCGTGACCTGCCCGGGCTCTGCCCGGACCCGGCAGGGAGCGCGCTCCCTGCACCCTGATCTGTTTATGAAATCATGGTTTCCAAAGGTCCGCGACCTTTGGTGGGGGTTCGGGGGCAAAGCCCCTGAAGACCTGCGGCACGTCACGCAATGCCGTCGCAGGGATGGACCATCCGGGCGCTGCCCGGACCCGGCAGGGAGCGCGCTCCCTGCACCCTGATCTGTTTATGAAGTCATGGTTTCCAAAGGTCCGCGACCTTTGGTGGGGTTTCAGGAGCAACGCCCCTGAGACAACGCTACCCCGCGCGTGCGACGTCGGTCCATGTCGTCGGCGTCGCGCCCGCATGGCGCAGGCCGGCGCGCAGGCCGGGACTGCACAGCGTTTCGAATTCGGCCACATGTTCATAGGTCGGCATCAGGCGCTGCAGCAGTTTGTTCTTTGCCGTGGCCGGGTGGAAATAGATTTCCGACAGCCCGTCGGGCAGGTGCGCGGCCAGGGCGGAGACACGCTCCGTCGTCATGTGGCCGCTCCACGCCAGGCCAAAGCACCAGTCATTGGTCACCAGCCCCGCCTTGTGCGCCTGATGTCGCAAAAGCCGCGTCCAGCGCCGCAGCGCCGCATCGCCCAGCGTGTCGGCATAGGTGCCCGCCGCGAACAGCGGCTGCGGCGGTTCCAGCGGCACGCGCACCGCGCGCAGGCCATGACGCAGGCCGCTTTCGATCATGTAGCGCCCGACCGTGGGATGCAGGTGCATGTGCTTGTGCGCGTTGGCATGGTCCAGCGCCAGCCCCGTGCGGGCAAAGGCGCGGAACTGGGCCTCGATCTCGGCGGCGAGTTCGCGGCGCACGGCGGGGCGGAAGAAATATTCCACGCCCAGCTTCAACTGGTCGGACGGGAACTGCCCGTCCTGCGGCACCAGAAGCGGGATGTCCGCGGGCGGCAGGGTGGCCGGTCCCTCGATCGCGACAAGGTGCAGCCCCACCCGCAGGTCGGGCAGGCGCTTTGCCCGGCGGATCGCATCCTCCGCCGCGGGACCGGCGACCATCAGGCTCGCGGTGGACAGCAGGCCATCGCGATGCGCGATCTCGACGGCTTCGTTCACCTCTTCCGACAGGCCGAAATCATCGGCGGATATGATGACGCGTTTCATGACAGCAGGGAACCGGATGTAGCGATACCAGAAAAAACGCCGGAACCCGAAGGCCCCGGCGCATGGAAATGCCCGATGGCGATCAGGCCGCGCGACGTTCGCGCAGGAACTGGAAGAATTCCACCCCTTCGCGCAGGCGGCGCTTCATCATCTGCGGGCTGCGGACCATCTCGTTCAGGATCGAGGCGATCTTGGGCGCGCGGAAATAGAACTTCCGGTAGAAATCCTCGACACTGTTGAAGATTTCGGTGTGCGACAGGTGCGGGTAATGCAGCGGCGCGATCTGCACGCCGTTTTCATCAATCAGTTCCGCATTGCTGGCGTCGAGCCAGCCATTCTCCGTCGCCTGCTTGTGCAGGAACGTCCCCGGATAGGGTGCCGCCAGCGAAACCTGCAGCGTGTGCGGGTTGATTTCGGTCGCGAACTTGATGGTTTCCTGAATGGTCTCCTTCGTCTCGCCCGGCAGGCCGAGGATGAAGGTGCCATGGATCTTGATGCCGAGTTCGTGGCAGTTCTTGGTGAACTCACGCGCGACCTCGACCCGCATGCCCTTCTTGATGTTGTGAAGGATCTGCTGGTTGCCGCTCTCGTACCCGACCAGAAGCAGGCGCAGGCCGTTGGCCTTGAGCACCTCGAGCGTCTTGCGCGGCACGTTCGCCTTTGCGTTGCACGACCACGTCACACCCAGCTTGCCAAGTTCCTTGGCAATCGCCTCGGCGCGCGGCAGGTCATCGGTGAAGGTGTCGTCGTCGAAGAAGAATTCCTTGACCTGCGGGAAATACTGCTTCGCCAGGCGGATTTCGGCGGCCACGTGCTCGGGGCTGCGGGTGCGGTAGTGATGGCCACCGACCGTCTGCGGCCACAGGCAGAACGTGCAGCGCGACTTGCACCCGCGACCCGTATAGATCGAGATGTAGGGGTGCATCAGGTAACCGATGAAGTAATCCTCGATCTTCAGGTCACGCTTGTACACCTCGGTCACGAACGGCAGGCTGTCCATGTCCTCGATCATCGCGCGGTCGCGGTTGGAAATGATCTTGCCATCCGGGTCGCGCCAGGTGATGCCATCGACATCCTTCCAGTCGCGGCCTTCGGCGATTTCCTTGATGGTGTAGTCGAATTCGTTGCGCGCCACGAAATCGACCGGCGGTGCGTTCAGCAGGCTTTCCTCCGGCTGCACGGCGACCTTCGCGCCGACCATGCCGATCTTGACCGCCGGATTCGCGTCCTTGAGCATCTGCGCCACCCGCACGTCGGACGCAAAGGACGGGGTGGAGGTGTGCATGATGACGAGGTCGCGGTTGCGCACGTCCTCAAGGATCGGTTCCATGCCCATGCGCGCCGGCGGTGCGTCAATCAGGCGGCTGCCTTCGACCATGGCGGCAGGCTGCGCCAGCCATGTCGGATACCAGAACGACTTGATTTCCCGCTTGGCCTGATAGCGGGAGCCGGCCCCGCCATCGAATCCGTCGAAGGAAGGCGGCTGGAGAAACAGGGTCTTCATCATGTTACGCGAATCCTCGGGTCTGAAAGGGGCTCACTCCCCCGCGCGACCGCAGTTGCCTTGACTGGTTTGGTTTGGCCTGCCCGGCCCCCGACGGCGTCAGTCGCCGGGGGAAGCAGGTTGTGATCGGGGTGTCATAGCGGAATGTGGCGAAATATGCATAGTCTGTCCGCGCCACGCCACGCGCGTGCCCGTGACGCTGCCGACCATGATGCCCGCCGACAGCCAGTCGCGCAGCGGCAGCAGGAACAGCGGGACAAGGCTGCGCTGCGCCAGTGCACGGTCCATGACGAACGCGCAGATGGCGCGTGCCACCCATACCGACACGAAGAACATCCATGTCCATGTCGCATGGGGGGCGAACACCACCACCATCGTGGCCCAGAACAGCGGTAGCTGGATGGCCGACGCTGCATAGCCCAGGGGCTCCAGCGTCTTGACCGTCCGGCCCCAGCGCAGTTCATGGGCCAGCACCTCACGCAGGGAACGTTCCCCCACGGTGGTCCATGTCATGCACGCGGCAATGGCGATGTCCTTGCCCTGTTCGCGCACATACCGGCCCAGCATCGCGTCGTCGGCGACATGCGGGACCAGCGCCTCCAGCCCGCCGATGGCCTGCAGCATGGACCGCCGCAGCGCCATGGTCGCACCAAGGCAGTCCTGCCGCCCAAGGTAGCGCGACAGCATGACGCCGGGCAGGAAATTGTGGTTGATCTGTCCCGCCGCCAGCAGGCGAGGCAGGGTGGGGGACGCGGGCAGCCCCGCGTAAAGCGTGGTGACCAGCCCGACATTGGGGGGAACCAGTGCGCCGACCACATGGCGCAGGTAATCCGGGGCCACGTGGATGTCCGAATCGGAAATGACCAGCACGTCATGCCGCGCGCGCGGCATCATGTTGATCAGGTTCCCGATCTTGCGGTTGATCCCGTGGAATGTCGGGTCGATGACCAGTTCGATATCCAGCGCCGGGTGGCGTTCGCACAGGCGCCGCACGATGGGGATGGCGGCGTCATCTTCGGACTGGACGCCAAAGATGATCTGCATGGCGGGATAATCCTGCGTGCAGAAGCTTTCGAGCGCTTCTTCCAGCAGGGGTTCATCGCCATGCAGTGGCTTGAGCACCGTGACCGGGGGCATGGGCACGGCCTGATCGGCGCGTTTTTCCTGCACGCGGAAGCGTGAAACCAGAAAAGTGCCTAGCGTCGCCTGTACGCACCCGGCCACCGCGACTGCCGCGGCCAGACCGGATGGTGAGACAAGGGCGTTAAGAACAGACATCATCTTTCCGGCTGGGTCGCGCGTGCATGATATAACATCGGTGATCCGGTCCGTAACCCGAAGCCCGGGTCATCCGGCCGAAAAGACCTTGATCTTCTTCTGTAACAGATCGATCAGGTTTTGCACATTCCCGCCAGCCAGCGCGGAACGGAAATCGGAATGCTGCATGCCGACCTGGCTGATATTGCCATTCAGCAGCACGTCAACCACCTGATATCCCTTGGCCCCGTTCATGTGCATGACGTAATTGACCGCCGTGCCGGACGGGTCGTCCGATGATCCGATCTGGGTATCGACAATCTTGTTGCCGCCCACGGGCGCGTCACGGACTGCGGGATTGATGGTGAAGCGGGCGTCGGTGCCGGGCTTGAAGCTGGAAAGGTTGCGGGCGATCGTGAACTGGCGGAACGTGGACAGCAGCACCTGCTTCTGGTCCGGCGACAGCGTGGCATAGTGCGGACCGATGGAGGAGGACAGGATCGCCTCCAGGTCATACACGCGGTCGATGACCGGGCCGAGTTCCTGCGCACGCTGGTCGAACGAACCGCTGTTCTTGGCCTCGATGCGGGTCAGTTCGGCGTAAAGCGCCTTGATGGGGGCCTGCGGGTCGGATGCGGCCGCGGCCGCATGCGCCGAAGGAATGAAGGAAGGCAGGGCCGGGAGCGCCGACGCTGCCACCAGCCCGGCGCACAGCGCCAGAGACGTTGTTTTCAGGACATGTTTCATAATGATCATGATTTCGGTCCGATTGCCGTCTTTAGCAAGGGCTGGGTCATGCTGATTCCGACACCCAGCGCTTCCAGCGCGGTATTGGTGATCGCCTGCGCATCGAGGCCTGCCTCGTGGTACTGGGCGGCCTGGGTGTTGTGGTCGATGAAGCGGTCGGGCAGGGCCATGGGGCGGAAGCGCACGCGGTCGAGCAGCCCGGTCTTGGCCAGGTGCATCATCACGAACGCCCCG
>NZ_JABJWD010000094.1:0-40170 GCF_013155425.1 Gluconacetobacter entanii
CCCTGCCGCCGCCCCGGCCCCGGTGGCGGTCGCCACGCCGCCCGCGCCCCCGCCGGTCCTGTCCGCGCATCCGACCCTGACCTACCTGATCCCGCAACAGGGCGCGCTGCGCTGGCAGCAGGCAGTGGCGATCCTCTCCTCCTCGCAGCGCAGGGACATGGCGCTGCGCTTTGCGAAATACCTGCGCACGCCGCAGGCGCAGGCGCACCTGGCGACGTCCTCGTGCTACTGGGGGATGCCGGCTGACATGCGCACGCCGCTGGATCCGCCGATCAAGGCCGCCCTGCACTGGGACGAGCAGCCAGCGCAGATCGCGGCCACCCGCATGCTGCCGCAGCTTTCGCCCGACATGAGCCAGAAGCTGCAGGCCATGTGGGCCAGCGTGATGCAGGCCCCGTAAGACAACCGATTGAAAAGTAAAAGAAGTTTTTGGTGAAGCTTTTTCCAAAAAGCTTCAGAAGATGTCGCCTTTAAAAAAGGCGACACCCAGAAACTTTTATTCTTCACCTACCTGTTTCGCGAAAAAACAGACTTACGCCCGCCCCCGCAGTTCGGGCATGCGGTTCACCAGCGCACCGAACACAAGGCCAAGCGCCCCCCACAGCACGACCTGCATGCCCAGCGCCCCCTCGCGGAAGCGCCACAGCAAGGCCGCGGGGAAGTCGGCCGGGACCTCGCTGATATCGGGCAGCGTCAGTTGCAGCACCGTCACCAGCACGATGAACAGCGCACCGCCACACAGCCACGCCGACCAGGCATCCATGCGCGCCAGCAGCGAACGCCCCGCCAGCACCGACAGGATCATCGCGCACAGCGAGAAGACCACCATCTCGAAATAGGCCGCCGTGCGCATGCCGATCGTCTCCGCATGGCCGACGGCGGGCGGGTTGGCGGGATATTTCAGGTCCGGCACCAGCACGACAGCCACGAACCCCGCCCCCGCCAGCAGCAGGGCCAGCATGCGCGGCGACACCCGCCCCACCCGGCCATGGGCCACGGCAAAGGCCAGCGCGAACACCCCGCCATAGGCCGCGCCATACATCACCGCCGCCGTCAGCAGGCCAAGGGTGGACTGCACCCTGCGGCTGACCAGTTCCTCCTCCGGCGGTTCGCCTGCCGCCGCGTCGTGCGCGGCCTCGATGGCGATGGCGCGATCGACCTGCGGTTCGCCCACCACGCGGGCAAAACCGAAGGCAAGGAACGCCGCGAGAATCCCCGCCAGCATCCCGCGCAGCAGCACGCGCCCGGCCATCAGGCCGGCACCCGGAAGGGGGAAAGGAAGACAATGGACATATTCATGACTCCTGCGGGGAAATCGCGTCCCCGGTGGATGGACAGAAGGACATCATGCAAAGGGTCTGGCTTGGCGCTGGCATCCAGCGCTTACAGTGGCGCGACCGCACCGGATTTCCACCGGCTTCCTTCGCATGTAACGCCCGGCTTCATCGCAGGGCGCACCGGGCAAGTCAATGCGGGGGGCTGCGATGCCGGGGGGGGCTGAAAATCATCCGGAAGTTTTCGGGTGTCGCCTTTTTTTAAATAAGGCGACGTTCCTGAAGCTTTTTGGAAAAAGCTTCACCAAAAACTTTTGTTCGTTTTCAGTCTGTTATTTGCTGGGCACGGGCTGTCCCGCGCGCCATGCCCTGATGGCGTCGAGCGTGCGGCGGACATGTTCGTCCGGCGACATGGCGCTGTAGGTGAAGATGATCTTGCCATCGGGGGCGATGACATAGGACGTGCGGCTGGCGTAATGGACCACCGGCATGCGCGAATCATACAGCCGCGCGATCGTCCCCGTCGGGTCGGACGCAACGGGGAAGCGGCCATGGCATTCGCTGACCGAAAACCTGTCGAGCGTCTTGATGTCGTCCATCGACACCCCGATCACGCTGGCACCCAGTTCGTGGTAGCTGTCCATCGCCTCGGCGAACTCGTGCGCCTCTATGGTGCAGCCACGGGTGAAGGCGGCGGGATAGAAATACACCACCACCGGCCCGTTGCGCAGCGCATCGGCCAGGTGGAAGCTGAACTCCTTGCCTGCCTGCGCGGCGGGGGCGACGAACATCGGCGCGCTGCTGCCCGCGGGCAGGGCGGCGCGCGCGCTGGACCACGCGACAATCCCGGCAAAGGCCATGACCGCCACCAGCGGCATGATGATGCCCATCCACGACCATCGCGGACGCCTGTAGAAATATTTCATTCACTTCATCCCGTCATGCATCGTGCCACCATGGGCATGTGCCCCCACCTGCGTCCTCAGGACCCGGAAATCGGCCCCATGACCTGACAGGCATGGCTGCCCAGCTTCTGGCATGCCTGCAGTGCGCTGGCATGCGACAGGCCCAGCAGGCGCGCGCGATAGATGCGCCCCCGGCCCGCGGTTACCGAATCGACCTGTTCACGCGCACCCCGCAGCGCGGCACTGGCGCGGGCATGCTGCAGGGCCTGCAACGCCTGGGGACGCGATCCGTATGCCCCTACCTGCACCGCCCAGTTGGCGGCGTCCATCACGATGGTGGGATGCGCGCCCACCGCCGTCATCGGCACCTGCCCCGCCTTTTCACGCGCACTCCATGCCGCGCGGACGGCCGCGCTCTCGGCCGAGGGCGCCTCGGCCACCTGCAATGGCTGGTCCGCGCCGATCACCTGCCGCCCGTGGCGATATGACGACCCGCGCGACTGCGCGCGCGCCTGTGAGCGCGCCTCGATCATCAGGTCGGCCTGCGAACGGTTGACCGGCGACACCCCGGCGATGCGCGGGCCGATATAGGCCACATACTCGCGCGTTTCACGCGGGAGGGTGTGGCTGCGGTCGATGAAATCATCCAGCCGCCCCGGCCCGCTGTTATAGGCCGCAAGGAACCCCGGCGAGCCATAGATGTCATACATCTGCCGCAGGTAGGCCGTGCCCGCGATGATGTTGTCATGCGGTTCATACGCATCCGCCCCAAGGTCGTAGCGCCTGCGCATCTCGTCATAGGTGGGGGGCATCAACTGCATCAGCCCCATCGCCCCGGGCTGTGACGTCACGAACTGCCCGTTATGGAAAAGCTGCCCGCCGGATTCGCGCTGCATCACCGCGCGGATCCACAGGTCGGGCACGTCGAAACGCTTCGCCGCCTCGGTGATGTATGGCCCCCACGGGTCCTCCGGCGGGCCGGGCGGGGTATAGTTCTGGCGTGCGCGGGCGCGATAGCTGTCGGCCTCCTGCATCATCTGCGCCTCCGACATCCGGGCCTCGTGCGGCTGGCCCGCGCAGGCGGCCAGCGCGACCAGCAGTACCAGCGAAAGCCACCGCCCCGCCCGCGAACATGACCGCGAAAAGGACGAAACAGGGTTTTCCGCAAGAAGCGAAGGGGACATGGGCCGCTGTGATCCTGCTGCGATGGTCCGGGCATGCCGGGGGTGGTCCACCATCGCGATGAAATGGCGGGCCCGCCCTTGTTACACCACCCCATGCGACCGATGCAACGCCGTCCGCCCCGCGCTGCATGGCCGGGTCCGCGCGCTAGAGCAGCTTCATCAGCTTGAGCAGCAGCCACGTGATGACCATGAACAGGAAGCAGATGCACCCCGCCTCGATCGTGCCGGCGCGCCCT
Source organism: Gluconacetobacter entanii (assembly GCF_013155425.1). NCBI lineage: Bacteria > Pseudomonadati > Pseudomonadota > Alphaproteobacteria > Acetobacterales > Acetobacteraceae > Gluconacetobacter > Gluconacetobacter entanii. The sequence continues at coordinate 3,600 of NZ_JABJWD010000094.1, forward strand.
TCGGCAAGGAACATGCCGCCGGTATTCATGCCGAAAAAGCCGGTGACGAACGTCGCGGGCAGCATCAGCGTCGTCACGATGGACACGGTATACAGCCGGCGGTTCGTCTCCTCCGCCTGGCCGGAGGCGAGTTCGTCCTGCAACGAACGCGCACGGTCCTGCAACGCGAGCAGGTCATCGAGGGCCGCATGGATCTGGCGCTGCGAACGGTCGCGCAGGTCGTCCTCCGCCCATTCGGGCAGTTCGAGGTCCTCGCTGCGGAACATGCGGTCCACGGGGGAGATGACGCGCCGCAGTTCGGTCGAACGCCGCCGCACCCGCCCGATCAGGCCGCTGATGCGCCCGAAATCCGTATGCTGGTCCAGCGTCAGCAGAAGGTCCTCCGCCCGGTCGAGGTGATCGTCCAGCAGCGCGATGTTACGCCGCACCGTGTCCGCGAATTCCAGAAGCGTGCGGTCCACCACCTCCGCAGGGGAGGTAAACGGCTCCCCGCGCTGCATGTAGCGATAGACCAGCCCAAGGGCGGGCACCGGCTGGCGGCGCGTGGTGATCAGCAGGTCCGGCAGCACCGCGAACCGCCACGCCGACAGGTTCTTGTCATCCTCGGACATGCTGTCGTCGAAACCCGGCAGCGCGCCATAGACGATGTCGCCCTCCACCTCCAGCCGGGTGCCACGGTCGATATTGCCCAGCGCCGCGCGCGCCTCCTCCGGCAGGCAGGGAATCGCCTGCATGCGCGCGCGCGTGGCGGTGTGGACGATATCGTAATGCAGCCACACCCACGTATCGGGGACGGGCGGCGGATCCCCCGCCAGCGCGCGCGCCACCCCCGCGGCGTCCAGCTTCTCCGGCTTGTGGCCGGGACGGCAGGCTATGGCCCACACCAGGCCGTCCGCTTCCGGGAACGGGGCGGAGGCAGGCTCCGGCGTCGGGGCGTTCGGGACGGGGGAAAGCATGTCGGACATGGGCACTGCATCCGGAAGGCCACGGGCGGACGTTGCCCCATCTTGCACGATGGCCACACGGGCGCAACAGACGGCGGCGCGCCTTGCGATGGGGTACGCAAAAAGGGCGGAACCCGCCGGCCCAGCGATGGCCGCCCGGTTCCGCCCCGAAAGTCGGGCGTGAAAATTACTTCATCAGGTCGGGGGAGACCTTGCCGCCATTTTCCGCCAGCTTCTTGAGCACCTGGGCCTGCAGCCAGATGTTCATCGCGGCGGAATCGTTGGTGTCGCCCGTGTAATGCAGTTCCGCCGCCAGTTCCTTGCGCGCGGCAAGGGAACTGTCGAGGCCCAGCAGCTTGAGCAGGTCAACGATGGAGGTCTGCCAGTTCAGCTTTTCGGGGTTCTTCGCGGCCATGGCGCTCAGGACCGCGTTGACGTCAACCGGTGCGGCCGGCGCAGCAGGGGCGGCAGCAGGCGTCGTGGCGGCAGCGGCAGGCGTTGCAGCAGCACCGGCGGCCGGCGCGGCACCAGCGGCGGGGGTTGCGGCCTTGGCTTCGGAAGAACCAAAGATCTTGGAGAGAATCGTGCCAAAAATGCTCATGAAATCGTACCCTTAATTCCGGATGTGCCCGGCAGGGATGCCGGGCCTCTCGTTTCTGTTATAGCAGACGCGAACGGGCTTAGTAACGATACAGATCATTCTTGAACGGCCCGGCGACGGGCACGCCGATATAGTCGGCCTGCTTCTTCGACAGCTTCGACAGGTGCGCGCCGACCTTGGCGAGGTGGAGGAAGGCCACCTTCTCGTCGAGGTGCTTGGGCAGGGTGTAGACCTTGTTTTCGTACTTGCCTTCGGGTGCGGTCCACAGGTCGATCTGCGCCAGCGTCTGGTTGGTGAACGACGCGGACATGACGAAGGACGGGTGGCCCGTGGCGTTGCCAAGGTTCACCAGGCGGCCTTCGGACAGGACGATCAGGCGCTTGCCGTCGGGGAAGATGACCTCGTCCACCTGCGGCTTGATGTTTTCCCACTTGAAGTTGCGCAGCGCGCTGATCTGGATTTCGGAATCGAAATGCCCGATGTTGCACACGATGGCGCGGTTCTTCATCTCGCGCATGTGGTCGATGGTGATGACGTCCTCGTTGCCCGTCGCGGTGACGAAGATGTCGCCGCGCGGCGCGCCCTCTTCCATCGTCACGACCTCATAGCCTTCCATCGCGGCCTGCAGCGCGCAGATGGGATCGACCTCTGTCACCAGCACGCGGCAGCCGGCGTTGCGCAGGGAGGCGGCGGAGCCCTTGCCCACGTCGCCATAGCCCGCGACGACCGCGACCTTGCCCGCCATCATGACGTCGGTGCCGCGACGGATCGCGTCCACCAGGCTTTCGCGGCAGCCATACAGGTTGTCGAACTTCGACTTCGTCACGCTGTCATTGACGTTGATGGCCGGGACCTTCAGCAGGCCCTTCTTGGCCATGTCCCACAGGCGATGCACGCCGGTCGTCGTCTCTTCGGAGACACCGCGCACGTCATTGAGCATCTCCGGATACTTTTCGTGCATCAGCGTCGTCAGGTCCCCGCCATCGTCGAGGATCATGTTCGGCGTCCAGCCATCGGGGCCCTTGATGGTCTGTTCGATGCACCACCAGAATTCGTCCTCGCTCAGGCCCTTCCACGCAAACACGGGCACGCCGGTCGCGGCGATGGCGGCAGCGGCCTGGTCCTGAGTGGAGAAGATGTTGCACGAGGACCAGCGCACCGTGGCGCCAAGCGCCGTCAGCGTCTCGATCAGGACGGCGGTCTGGATGGTCATGTGCAGGCAGCCTGCGATGCGCGCGCCCTTCAGCGGCCTGGACTTGCCATATTCCTCGCGCAGGGCCATCAGGCCGGGCATTTCCCCTTCGGCGATGGCAATTTCCTTGCGTCCCCAATCCGCGAGGGAGATGTCCTTAACCTTGTAATCTGTCGTCATGACCTGTCCTGATTTGATGTTTGACGGATGCGGGTATACCCCCTCCCCCCCCGCAAATCCAGAGCGCGGGCGGCAGGCCGGGACATGCCCGCAGGCCCCAACGCCCACGGGGGGGATGTGTTTGGGGCGGGGATGCGTTTTACGCGGGCGTGGCGGCGGCCACTTCCTCCGCCTGGCGCAGGATGCGCACGAAATTGCCCCCCCACAGGGCCGCGACCTGCGCACGGTCGTACCCACGGCGCATCAGTTCGGCCGTCAGGTTGGGGGCCTGCGCCGCGTTGGCCCATCCCTCGATCCCGCCACCGCCGTCAAAGTCGGAGGAGATGCCGACATGTGCGATGCCGATGCGCTTCACCGCATAATCGATATGGTCCACGAAGTCAGCCACGCCCACGCGGTGGGTCTGGCGCACGTCGCGCGGGCACAGGAACGCGTCCATGGCGGTGATGTGGATCACCCCGCCGCACGCCTTGAGCGCGTCAAGCTGCCCATCATCGAGGTTGCGCGGATGGTCGCACAGGGCGCGCACGCATGAATGGCTGGCAAAGACCGGCGCGCGCGACAGTTCGACCGCCTGCATCATCGTCTTGCGCGACGTGTGCGACACGTCCACGAGCATGCCAAGGCGGTTCATTTCCGCCACCGCCGCGCGCCCCAGCGCCGACAGCCCGCCATGCGGTTCCGCCTCATCCCCCAGGTGGGCCATCGGGCGCGCGGAATCCGCCAGCGCGTTGTGCCCGTTGTGCGTCAGCGTCATGTAGCGCGTGCCAAGCGCGCGGAACCGCGCCAGCAGGCCGATGTCCTGTCCGATGGTGTAGCCATTTTCCACCGCCGGGATGATCGCGATATCGCCCGCCGCATGCGCGGCCAGCAGGGCGTCGGCGGTGTCACACACCCGCACGCCGGGCAGGTCGCCCGTGCTGTTGATGACCTCGAGCATCGCCAGCGCCTTGGCCGAGGCGGCGGCATGTCCCGCGTCACTGACCGCGCCCTGCCCCACATAGGCGACAAGGCACGCCGCCCCCATGCCGCCCGCGCGCATCTTCGGCAGGTCGGAACAGCGCGAGTCAGACCCCGTGGCGAAATCGCCCCGGTCGGGCCAGGGGATATCGACATGGGTGTCGAGCGTCAGGATCGAACGGTGCAGGGCCTGCACCGCGTCGGGAGTGGGGTCGTTGGGTGTCTGGTTCATGGCAGCTATCCTTTTGGCACAATGAAGCATACGCAGGGCTGTCCTGAAAACCGGGCATTAAACTGATCCACCTTCAGGGCGTTAGTCTGGGGACAGGCTACTCCATCCCTCCGGTCGCTCCACGTGGCGGCGCGCCCTCCCTGGCACGTCCCGCAGGCCGGAACACTTTGCGAGGCGAAGGAACCGACACATGCAGAACATTCCCCTGCTTTCCCTGAATGATGGCTACAAGATCCCCGCGATCGGCTATGGCACCTACCCGCTGGACAACCCGCAGGCCGAGGCCGCCGTGCGCGAGGCGCTGACCTGCGGATACCGCCTGTTCGACACCGCCGCCAACTATGGCAACGAATCGGGCGTGGGCACCGGGCTGCTCAGCTTTGACGTGGGGCGCACCGACATTTTCGTCACCACGAAGCTGCGCGGTCGCGACCAGGGGTATGACAGCACGATGCGCGCCTTCGACGCCAGCCTGCAGCGCCTGAAGATGAGCTATATCGACCTCTACCTGATCCACTGGCCCCTGCCGATGAAGGACCTGTATGTCGAAAGCTGGAAGGCGCTGGTGCAGTTGCAGAAGGACGGGCGCGTGCGCTCCATCGGGGTGTCGAACTTCCTGCCCGAACACCTGACGCGCATCATCGACGCCACCGGCGTCACCCCCGCCGTCAACCAGATCGAGATGCATGCCGATTTCGCGCAGAAAGAAGCGCTGGCGGTGCATAAGAAGCTTGGCATCCTGACCGAGGCATGGAGCCCGCTGGGCCGTGGCAGCGTGTTGGAAAACCCGGTCGTCGGCCGCGTGGCGCAGCGCCACAACCGCACCCCGGCACAGGTGCTGCTGCGCTGGGTGGTGCAGATGGGCGCCGTCCCCCTGCCCAAGAGCGCACACCCCGCCCGCATGAAGGCGAATATCGAGATCTTTGATTTCGAACTGTCCGATGCCGACATGAGCGACCTCGCCACCATCGACGGCAACCACCGCACCGGTCCCGATCCGGCCACCTGTACCGAAGAGTAAAGCGTGATGCCGCAGGGGCGCTGCCCCTGCACTCCGCCAAAGGGCATTGCCCTTTGGAAACCATGATTTTTAAACGGATCAGGGTACAGGGATCGAAATCCCTGCCGGGTCCGGGCAGAGCCCGGGTGTTGTATACGCCGACACCTTCAGGGGCTTTGCCCCCGAACCCCCACCAAAGGGTATTACCCTTTGGAAACCAGGACTTTTAAACGAATCAGGGTGCAGGGATCGCGATCCCTGCCGGGTCCGGGCAGAGCCCGGGTAGTGCGTGCACCGACGTCCTCAGGGGCTTCGCCCCCGAACCCCACCAAAGGGTATTACCCTTTGGAAACCAGGACTTTTAACGAATCAGGGTGCAGGGATCGCGATCCCTGCCGGGTCCGGGCAGAGCCCGGATTCTTCATGCACGCGACGCCCCCACATTCAGGGCAGGCGGCTTTGCACCAGTTCCGCCTTGTCCCTGCTGATGGTCCAGACCGTATTGGGGCGCGTGGCGTCCCAGTCGAAGGCCTGCCCGCCCGTGGGCAGGGTGATCGTGCGGACATGCACCAGACGTCCCCCGGCCTCGGGCAGGCGCAGCACATACATCTCCGGGCGTGTATGGCCCGTGACATACAGCATCCCGTCACGCCCCCACCGCCCGCCGGATGCGCTGAAATCCCCAAAGCGGTCCAGCACGTCACGCGGGAACAGCCACGATTCGCGTTCCACGAAATCCGCTGAATATTTCACCAGGACCGTCGATTGCGTGCCCCGCCCGGCCTCGCCCCCCGTTGCGGTGTAGTTGGCAAAGCACGCCCACCAGAACCCGTCATGCCAGTCGATCCATGTCAGCGACCCATGGCCGGGGCCAAAGCTGTGGCTGCGGACATGGCGCATCGTCGCGGGGTCGAACCATTCGACCGAACTGTCCATCGGCACGTTCGGGAAGTTCGACATGGCGCAGGCCATCCGCCCCGACACCATTTCGCAACTGTTGATATGGATGAACACCTGCGGGTCGCCCGACCATGCGGCCACCCTTTTGCCGCTGGCGCGGTCATACTTGCCGATCGTGCTGTTGGAAATGGCATAGACATGTTGCGCGTCGTTGGTGACACCCTGATGCGCTTCGCCCGCCTCCATATGCGCAAGGACCGTGGCGGCGGGGGGGGCCCCGTCGGCCCACGCCACCTCCGCCATCACCAGCAGGGCGAGGAAAATTGTTGACAGGCGCAGGATGAATGCAAACATCGGTTCAGAATCCTGTTGAAACACTGACCAGGACGGAAAATGGCGACCCGGCCCAGTAACTCGGCGTGGAGGCGCTGACGGCATTGCCGCCCATGCCCTTCATCGCCTTTGCGGTGCCGCCGTAACCGGAAATCGCCGACAGGTAATGGTTGTCGCCCACATTGATGATGTTGAGCTGGACCTGCGGAGAGCGGAAGCGCGAGAAGCTGTGGAAGCGGTAGCCCAGCGTCAGGTTGGCGGTGATGTAGGACGGGATGGAGGCATTGTTCATCAGCGTCGAATACTGCCGGTCCACATACAGGATGTTGGCATTGCCGAAATAATGCCCGTTATCATACTGCAACCCGATGGAGCCGGAGAATTTGGGGGCTGCAATCGCGGTCTTTCCCGCCGTGGGCAGGTAATCCGTGCCCGCGTTGAAATTGTTGTCGGTGGTGGCGTGCAGGAACTGCCCCGACAGGTAGGGACTGAAATGGTGCCACGGCTTCATGCCGAATTCGACCTGCACGCCCCGGATCGTCTCCCCCCCGACATTGAGCGGCACGCTGGTCAGGTAATTGTCACCCGGCAGGTATTCGGACGAACTGACCTGATGGTTCGTCAGGTTCATGTTGAACAGCGCAAGCGAGACATTGAAAAGTCCCGTATGCCGGTAACCGACTTCCTCGCTGATGTCATATTCCGGCTTCAGGTTGCCGATCGTCGTCGTGGGATCGGGCGATGTCAGCTTGTAGCTGTCGATATAGGCATTGGCCGACGCGGGCATGCGGTATGACGTGGTGCCGTTGACATAGACCTGGTCATGCGGCGTGATGAAATAGGTCAGTGAGACCTGCGGCAGCGGTTCGAAATAGTTCTTGTTGTTGCTGTACTGCGTGCCGGGGACGTCATTTGTGACCGACCGCCCGACCATCGACGCCTTGAACGCCGCATTGATGACCAGGCGGTTGCTGAACGCCCTGAACGTGTCGGCGACATACAGCGTATTGACCTGCTGTATGTAATTCATGTCCTCCGTCGCCAGCACCCGTCCCGATGGCAGGCGGATCGGGTTGTATCCCCCGACCACGTCACCCGCGTCATTGAGCACGCCATAATCATTGAGGACGCTGTAATCCGTATATTGGTACCAGTCGCCAAACGACAGCGTATTATGCCTTGTGCTCCACGAGATTTCGGAACTCAGCCCGCCGGTATCCTCTTTCCAGTTATTGTATGCAACGGCGGTCGCGCTGCCTGACTGCGTATAGGGCAGGCCGAGATTCCCGTACTGCTGGCTTCCCATGTATCCGCCGCTGTCGGGGACCATGGAACTGCCGATCGTGGGACCGGTGCGGTGGATGTAATAGGGACGCACCTGCAGGCGCAGGCTGTCGGTCAGGCGCAGGTCGGACGGCAGCATGACGTGGATTTCGTTTTCGTCCTCCACATGCAGGTCATACCATTTCGTATTCCCGAAATAATACGCCCTGCTGTAGGCAGGGCTGGTGCCGGTCTGGCGCCATGAATTCCACTGCGCCTGCGTCAGTGTGGGATAGCTGGACTGGTTTTCGCGGGTATAGCCGAAAATCAGCGATGTATTTCCGATCGACCAGTCCTTGGTGAACTTCGAATCCACATGGTAGCGATAGACCCCGCCCGGCCCGTACCAGTTATTGCCCCGCGTATAGGAAAACGACGCCATCCCGCGCAGGCCGGTATTGCCGATGTCGCCGGTTTCGAACCGGGCGAATTCCTTGTTCGACCCGTATGACCCGCCCGATGCCGAAAGGTAGCCGTGCATCTGGTGCGACGGGTCGATCATCGTGGCGTTGACCTCGCCCCCCGCGGCCCAGTACACGGGGGAATCTATACCTGATGATCCCTGTATGACCCTTACGGAGCCGATATTTTCCGCATCGACCAGCATCTGCGTATGGGTGACATAGGTCGTGGGATTGGCCGCCGGGATCCCCTCGAACACATACCCGACTTCCGACCCGTCAAGGCCGCGCATGTTCATATGGTCGCTTTCCAGACCCATCGGGTCCGAGGATTCCATGACCACGCCGGGCACCATTGAAATCAGCGCATTGATGTTCGCCGTGGGCGACTGCTTGGCGATGTAATCGCGCGTCAGCGTCGTCTGGGACCGGGCCTGCGTCTCCACCGACATGCGCCCGCCCCCCGGCGCGCTGAGCGTCACGCCATCGGGCGTCGAACGGGTGGCGTTGACGTGGATGTATTCATTCTTCTGCGCGGGGGTGGATGCGGGCCTTGCCGTGCCCCGGACGGGCGTGGCCTTCTTTTTCGCCGCACCCGTCGTCCCGTCCGTCGTGGCGGGGGCCAGGGGGGCCGCATGGGCACCGGTGCTTGCGGCGACAGCCAGCAGAAACAGCACATGCACCCTGCTGGCGCGACGGGGAACATGTCGTAAGAACGCGGCTGATATACTGGCAAACATCAATGTCACCTCACAGCAATTTCCTTGCTGCGCGGGAACATAGTTTTTTTCAAACGTGCTGTTTGTGAACGTTTAATGAAGTTCAGATGACAATGTGACGTTTTACCATGCGCGCACTGGTAATCGTCATCCACATGACCTGCATGGCGGCGGCGCCCGGTTCATGAAAACCCTTCCGGACGCCGCACTTACTTCCAAAAAATACTTCGTGGTGCGAAGGTTTTTTCAGAACCCCCACCAAAAACCTTTTACTTCCCGCCTTCAGGCGTGGCCGGGTGCGGACATCACCGCCGACGTGACGTAATGCGGCCCGCAATGCAGCACGGGCCGCGCCACCCGCGCGCCCAGCCAGTATCCCGCCCCCGCAAGGCATGCGCCCAGCAGCGTGATCGCGGGCATCAGGCGCGCCACCACCCCGTCATGGCTGGAGACGTCACGCAGGGCGGTGCGGGCTTCGTCATCATGGCCGGCCTGTGCGGCGGCCGTCGCGGCCAGCAGGCGGCGTTCGGCATCGGTGATGTGCATCACCCCGGCCATCGCGATATCAGGCAGCGGCAGGCGATGGCGCGCCATCCATGCCAACGCATTGTGAAAAGCCTGCGCCACATCGGCGAATTCACGGCGGTTGCACGGCAGGAACAGCCCCAGCGCCGAACGCGTATTGACCGACAGGCCCGCCCCCCCGGCACAGGACGGCATCGGGTGCACAGGCCCGACAAGGCGGCGGACGGTCCATACCGCCAGTCGTTCGCCACAGGGAAGGTCGGACAGGACGGTCGCATAACTGGACATGGCATTTCCGGACACGCGATGTCCGGCTCCCTAGGGGTTCATCATGTTCGTGACCTTAGATGATAATGATTATCATTTTCAACATAAAAATCTCATCCCCCCTCACTTCACCGTGAGAGGACGCGCGAACATACCCTGACGAACGACAGGGACGCGCCATGGTTGCCACGCCCCCGCCCACGAAACAGATCACCCATCGTCAAAAAGTTTCTGGTGAAGCTTTTTGCAAAAAGCTTCAAAGAACGCCGCCTTTTTGAAAAAAGCCGGCACCCGGAAACTTTTATCTCATTCGTTTTTTATGAAACCGCAGATGGCGACACCACGCGATGTTCGACCACCTGCCCCACGATAATCAGCGCCGGGCTTTCGACCCCGTTGTCACGTGCAAGGTCCGGCAGGCTGGACAGCGTGCCGGTCAGGACGCGCTGGTCCGGGCGGGTGCCGCGTTCGACGATGGCGGCGGGCCAGTCGGCAGGCAGGCCGTGACGCGCCAGTTCGGCACACAGCACCGGCAGGGCCGCAACCCCCATATAGATGACGATCGTCTGTCCCGGCCGCGCCATGTTGGCCCATGGCAGGTCCAGCACCCCGTCGGCGCGGGCATGGCCGGTGACGAACATGCACGCCTGCGCACAGTCGCGATGCGTCAGCGGAATCCCGGCATAGGCCGCGCACCCGTTGGCCGCCGTGATCCCCGGCACGACCTGGAAGGGGATGTGCGACTGCAACAGCGCCTCGATCTCCTCCCCTCCGCGCCCGAACACGAACGGGTCGCCCCCCTTCAGGCGCAGCACGCGCTGGCCCGCGCGCGCACGGCGGACCAGTTCGGCGTTGATCTCCTCCTGCGGCATGGTGTGGCGGTTGCGCCGCTTGCCCACGAACATCAGTTCCGCATCGCGCCGCACCCGGTCCAGCAGGTCGGGGGAGAGCAGTTGGTCATACAGCACGCAATCCGCATTCTGCATCATGTGCAGCGCACGCAGCGTCAGCAGGTCCGGATCCCCCGGCCCCGCACCGACCAGCCAGACCTCGCCCCCCGGCGCATCGCCCGACAGCAGCGCATCAAGCACATGGCGCGCACGATCCATGTCGCCGCTGCGGGCGGCCTGCGCGCCGGGACCATCCAGGAACGCCTCCCACACACGGCGGCGGCGCACGATGTCGGGGCAGGCCGCGCCGACACGCTCACGCTCGCCCTGCATGAAATCCGCCAGCGCGCCGGTGCCGTCGGGAATGGCCGCCTCGATCTGCTCACGCAGGCGGCGCGCCAGCACGGGGGCCGCGCCGCCGGTGGAAATGGCGATGCGCACCAGACCGCGATGCACCTGCGCCGGCGTGATGAAGGTGGAGGGCAGCGGGTCGTCCACGGCGCAGACCGGCACGTTGAGGTCGCGCGCGATGGCGGCGATATGGCGGTTGAGCGTGCGGTCATCGGTCGCGACATAAACCAGGCGGCAGCCGGGAATGGCGGCGCGCACGGCCTCGTCCGACGCCTCCGCCGCGATATGGGTCAGCGCGCCCTCCTCGCACCAGCGGCGCATCTCCGCCACCAGCCGCGTCGCGATGACCGAAATGCGCGCCCGGTGCGCCAGCAGCAGGCGCACCTTGTTCACCGCGACCTCGCCCCCGCCCACGACCAGCACCGGCGCGTCGTCAAGCCGCAGCGCCAGCGGAAACCATGCGGGATCAGAAGAAGAAAGGGTCATGCACCATTCACCGGCACATACCGGTGGCTCCAACACTAAGGGCGCGCGCATGGGCCGGGCCATGGGCGCGATGGGAAAACGCAGCAGGCGGGGACGTGGCGACTCCGCATCCGGGGCCGGGACCGGGTCCCTGCGGCCCGCGCGCCCGTGCCCGCCATGACGCGCGGGGAATCAGTAGGGGTTGGCTTTCTTCAACCCCTCGGCATAGCCCCAGCGCTGCCAGTCGGCGCGGTTGTCCACCTTGCCCGGCGTGACGTGGGAACATGCGGCAAGCGCAAGCACGAAGGCAAACAGGCCAAGGATGTGGACAATGCGGGTCAAGTAAGCCTCCTGCTGGACACGGCGGCAACATAACAGAAAAGCGAACCGCCGGTCACGACCCATCATGCAGGTGGTGTTTGCATATTGCGCGCGCTGCACGGATAACCCATCCACGGGGGCCGCGCCATATCCGCGTCGCCCGCCCAACCCACTGCCGGACACAGGACACAGGCCGCCATGACCACCGCGCACATGACCACCGCCCACACCGTCCACGACCTGCGCGCGCAGGTCACGCAATGGAAACGCGACGGATTGCGCGTGGGCATGGTGCCGACCATGGGCGCGCTGCATGACGGGCACCTGTCGCTGGTGCGCGCGGCGCGCGCGGCATGCGACCGCGTGGTGGTCAGTGTTTTCGTCAATCCCATCCAGTTCGACGACGCCGCCGACCTTGCCGCCTATCCCCGCACGCTGGACGCGGATGCCGCCCTGCTGCGCACCGCGGGCGTCGATGTGCTGTATGCCCCCAGCGCCGCCGAGATGTATCCCCCCGGCTTCGCCACTACCATCTGTGTGCGCGGCGTGTCCGAAGGGCTGTGCGGTGGCGCGCGCCCCGGCCATTTCGACGGCGTGGCCACCGTGGTGTGCAAGCTGCTGATGCAGGCGCTGGCGGATCGCGCGTTCTTTGGCGAAAAGGATTTCCAGCAGGTGCATGTCGTGCGCCGCATGGTCGCCGACCTGAACCTGCCGGTGGAAATCGTCACCTGCCCCACCCGGCGCGAGGATGATGGCCTTGCGATGTCATCGCGCAACCGCCGCCTGTCGGCCGAAGGGCGCGCCCGTGCGCGCATCCTGCCGCAGGTGCTGACGCAGTGCGCCGAACGCATCGCCGCGGGCGACGATCTGGCCGCCGCCCTGCAACAGGCCCGTGACGCGCTGCTTGCCGCCGGGTTCACGTCGGTGGATTACCTCGAACTGCGCGACGCCCGCGACCTCGCCCCCGTCACCGCCACCCCCACCGCGCCCGCGCGCCTGCTGGCGGCGGCATGGCTGGATTCGGTGCGGCTGATTGATGGGGTGGATGTGGGGGTGTAGGTCGGGGCGCGTTCTCAGGGGCTTTGCCCCCGAACCCCCACCAAAGGGCATTGCCCTTTGGAAACCACGACTTTTAAACGAATCAGGGTGCAGGGATCGTGATCCCTGCCGGGTCCGGGCAGCGCCCGGGTGTCCCATGCCCCAACGCCCCCCCGGCGAAAGGTCAGTCCGTCAGGCGACGCGCTTCGTCGGGGAGCATGATGGGGATGCCGTCGCGAATCGGGAAGGCGAGGCCCGCGCCCTTGCTGATGAGTTCACCGGCCTCGCGGTCATAGATCAGCGGTCCCTTGGTCACCGGGCACACCAGCACCGACAGCAGACGGGGATCGAGCGGGGGGAACGTGGGCTTTTCGGTCATCGGGGGGCGGCCTCCTGCGTAAATCATGATGGATCAGGACGGGGATGCACCCTCGTCCGGCTCATGTCCAGCCATGTCCAGCAACGTGCGCAGCGTATGGGCGCGCTCCGCCAGTGTGGCGGATTCCAGCAGCGCCTGTTTTTCCGCCTTTGCGAACGGGCAGATCATCGGCAGCGTCACCAGAAGCGTCGCGTCATCCATTTCATACAGCGCGTCCCACTGCGTGCTCAGCCCCTGCCGCGCGCAGAAACGGCGCAGCGACTCCAGCAGGCGTTCACGGTCATAGGCCACGTCCTCGTCCGGGTCGGTCACGTCGGCGGCAAAGCCCGACACGTCGATGCGCGCCACGCGATACCCCCGCCGCATCCCCGCCTCCCGCAGCAGGCGGAACCGCGCCAGGCCCGTCAGCGTGATGCCGTACGTGCCATCCGCGCGCTCCGTCATCGACGTGATCCGCCCGACGCAGCCAATGGAATACAGCTCCGGCGCGGCTTCGGCGGCATCGGCCACGTCGCTGCCGGGCAGGCTTTCCACCGGGGCCATGCCGGAGAAGTCGCGCGACTGGATCATGCCGATCATCCGCCCCTCGCGCATCGCGTCCTCCACCAGCGCGATGTAGCGCGGTTCGAACACGTTGAGCGGCAGCTTGCCATGCGGCAGCAGCATGACCTCGTCCAGCGGAAACAGACCGATTTCCGCCGGGAAATCCGCCAGCGTCATGTCCTGAATCAGCGGGATGCGGCGCGGAATGTCGTCATCATGTTCGACGACATAGCCCAGACGGTCGTGGCGTGACGTCATGAAAACAGCAGCGAGGACATGCGCCGGCGCGCCGCCACCGTCGCGGGGTCGTCATGGCCCCATGCCTCGAACAGGCGGATAAGCTGCAGGCGCGCGGCGTCATCGTTCCACGCGCGGTCTTCCTTCATGATCGTCAGCAGTTCGTCCGCGGCCTCCGCCTTCTTGCCGGCCGCGTTCAGGGCGGCGGACAGTTCGAATCGCGCGGCGTAATCCTTCGGGTTGGCGGCAAGGCGCGCGCGCAGGCTTTCGGCTTCCTCCGCCGCCTTGCGCCCCTCGCGCTTGAGGTCGAGGGCCGCGCGTGCCCCCTTGATCTCCGCATGCTCGGCAATGGCGGCGGGCACGTCACGCAGGGCGTCGGCGGCCCCTTCCTCGTCCCCCATGACGATCAGCGCACGCACAAGCCCGCCCCACGCGGTGGGATTTTCCGGCTCGATCTCCAGCACCTGCGAATAGGCGCTGGCGGCGGCCTCGGCCCGGCCTTCGTCAAGTTCCTTGCGCGCAAGTGCGATCAGGTCGGCCGCCGGAAGCGCCCCGCCCGCCGCCTTGAGCACGCCTTCGACAAAGCGCCGGACCTCGCTTTCGGGCTGTGCGCCCTGGAACAGGTCGAGGATCTGCCCCTGCCAGAACGCCGCGACCAGCGGGATCGACTGCAGCGGCAGGCCGATCTTGCCCAACTGCTGCGCCAGCGCCTGGTTGGCGTCCACGTCGATCTTCACCAGGCGCACGCGGCCACCGGCGGACGTCACGACCTTTTCAAGGACGGGGGTCAGCTTCTTGCACGGCCCGCACCATGCGGCCCAGAAATCGACCAGCACCGGCACGCTGCGGCTGGCATCGACCACGTCGCGCATGAAGGTGTTCTGGTTGCCATCCGAAATCACGGCCGCCCCGGCGGACGGCGCCGCACCACCCGGCGCGGCGGCGGGGGCGCCGGGACGCGCGTTGGGGGACGGGGACTGACCAATGATATAGTCCATGGAAACTTGATCCTGCCTTGGCTTGTGTCTTCGCCACCGCGCACCGTGGAAGGCACGGATGGCCGATATCCTCTGGAGTGATAGATTGTCATTCCCACCCGATCGCGCAACCTCCGCAGGGGCAGATGAAAAAAAACATCCCCCACCCGCATTTTCCCCCTTGCGCCCCAGACGCTTATTCCGTAAACACCGCTTCACCGACACGGAACGCGGGCGTAGCTCAGGGGTAGAGCACAACCTTGCCAAGGTTGGGGTCGTGGGTTCGAATCCCATCGCCCGCTCCAATAAACCAGCAGATTACTGCGGTTTTTTGGTCAGGTCGGTTTCTTCCAGACATATAAAATCGGACAGAACGGGACGGGAACCTACCCACCCGCTTGGGCACCCGTTGGGCATGACTTGCGCCCGTCGGGGCGATTGGTGCTGCCTGCACGCCCCCCCTGTTTCATGCCCCAACGCACCCATGGCGATCCCGTTCCCATGATGTGCATGGATGCGATGACGTAAAGGACCGGGCGTTCCACATAATATGCCTGCAAATATTACTTCAGAACATATTGAATAAAAAACTCCAGATACCGTCTTTTTAGGAAAACTTTTCCCAAAATCCCCTGACCAATCCCCTGCCGCAGCTTTCACTTGCCCGGATTGCGTGACTGCCCCAATGAACGGGCATGACCCCCCGGACATCCCCCGCACATGCCATCCGCCGCCTCCTTGCCTCCGCCACAGGTGGGGCGCTGGCGTTGCTGGGGGCGTCGCTGCTGGGACTGGGGCTGGCGAACTCGCCCTGGGCGGGGGGCTATGCCGCGCTGGTGGCGACGCCGCTGCGACTTTCCATCCTTGGGGCGCGGGGGCCGGCGGATGTGGCCGCATGGGTGTCGGATGGGCTGATGACGCTGTTCTTCCTGCTGGTCATCCTTGAAATCAGGAAGGACGCGGCATCGGGCCACCTGTCGTCGGCGCGCCGTATCGCCCTGCCGCTGCTGGGCGCGGTGGGGGGCATGGTCGTGCCTGCCCTGACCTACCTTGCCGTCACATGCTCCCACCCCGACGCCATGCGCGGATGGGCCGTTCCGGTGGCAACCGATGCCGCCTTTACCCTGCCGGTCATCCTTGCGCTGGGGGCGCGTGTCGCACCGGCGGCGCGGGCGTGGCTGATGGCGCTGGCCATTTTCGATGACCTGCTGGGCATTGTCGTGATCGCCCTGTTTTATGGCGCGCCGCCCTGCTGGCCCGCGCTGGCGGCGGCGGGCGTGCTGACGGCGGGGATGCTGGGGGCAGGACGGGCGGGGGTGCGGGCCATCTGGTGTTATGCCACGGGCTGTATGCTGCTGTGGGTCGCGCTGCTGGCGTCGGGGCTGCATCCGACACTGTCGGGGGTCGTGACCGGGCTTTGCCTGCCCGCGACATCCCCCGCGACACACCCCACGCGGGCCACGCCGGTGGAGACCGCGGCCACCGCCCTGTCCCCCATCGTGACATGGGGGGTGCTGCCGCTGTTCGGGTTCCTGAACATGGGGGTCGCGCTTCCACCGGCGGGCGCGCTGCTGGCCCCCGTGCCGCTGGGGATCATCGCGGGACTGGTGATCGGCAAACCGGTGGGCGTGTTCGGCGCGACCCTGCTGTGTGTACGCCTGAAGGTCGCGCCCCTGCCGGATGGAACCTCGTGGCGGATGCTGTCGGGGCTGTCGCTGCTGTGCGGGATCGGCTTCACCATCAGCCTGTTCATCGCCGGACTGGCCTTTCCCGCCCCCGGCCTGCTTGGCGCGGCAAAGGCGGGTATCCTCGCGGGGTCCGCCATGGCGGCGGTGGCCGGGTGGCTGTGGCTGCGCCTTGCCCCCGCGCCGCGCTGACACCCCCGTCCGCCGGGGTGATGTGCGCCGCCTAAGCCACTGAACCGACACATAACGCAGCCTGCATGCCGGCCTGTCCTGCGTGCGCCACGACGCGCCCGCACGCCCCCACCGCGCCACGGATGGCGGTTCACCGGGAAAAATTCGGTACGAATCCGCAAAGAAATATGTTGCATCCCGATTCCGGAATCAGCATAGTTGACTGGACAACAGAACAAGTTGACGGGACACTTCATGACGACGCTTCCGCTCTACCGGCAGATCGCAAACCGCCTCAGGGAGGAAGTGGCCGCGTGCAAGCCCAGCGAACGGCTGACCAGTGAAACCGCGCTGGCCGCAAGCTGGGGCGTCAGCCGTTTCACCGTCGCCAAGGCGGTGGAGGAACTGGTGGCCGAAGGGCTGGTGGTGCGCAGGCAGGGGGCGGGCACGTTCGTCGCCAGCACCCCGCTTCGCAAACAGCCCGGCATACTCATGAGCTTTACCGAAGCGGTCGGGGCGGCCGGCCGCGTCGCCTCGCACGAACTCCTGTCGTTCGAGCAGTGGCCCGGACACGCCACCCCCCCGTTCGAGGTGGAGGGCGCGGCCGTCGTCATGGACCGCCTGCGCTGTGTGGATGGCACGCCGGTGGCGCGCCACAACTCCGTCGTGCCGCAGGACGTGGTGGAGCGCACAGGACTTACGAAAGATATATGCGCGCGCACGGATTTTTCATTCTACCGCTTCCTTTCGGATCGCGGCTGCCCCGTCGCCAGCGCCACGGAACGGCTGAACGCCCGCATGGCGACGCCGGATGAATGCACGATCCTGGCCCTGTCACCCGACAGCGTGGTGATCGTGGTCTATCGCCAGTCATTTGACGCCGAAGGGCGCGTCCTCGACATGGTCGAGGCGGTCTATGACGCGCGTCGTTATTATTATGAAACGAAATTGGTCCGGGCCACGGCACCGGACCCTGCAATAGGTCTGTCCGATGACGGAACGGCACACATACCGCCCGGTACTGGCGGCCCTGGCCTTGACCTTGGCCACGGCAGTCCCCCACCACGACGCAGGCGCGCACGCCGCCGGCGCGAATGACGCCCCGGCGGTCCTGGTCGTTGGCCAGGGCGGCCTGGGGGACCAGTCCTATAATGACCTTGGCGTTGCGGGGTTCCAGCGCGGCCTGCGCCTGAACAACCTGCCGGGCCATGTGGTGGAAACGGCCTCCGTCGTGGCGGAGGGCGCGGACATCCTGCAGCAGGCGGCCACGTCGGGCGCGGGACTGGTGGTGGACCTGGAATATTCGCACGGCCCTGTCATGCAGGATGTGGCGCCGCTGTTCCCGCGCTGCCATTTCGTCATCCTCAACCAGGTCGTGAGCGGCGCGAACATCACCTCCGTCATGTTCGAGGAGCACGAGGGCTCCTACCTTGCCGGCGTGCTGGCCGCGCAGGTGATGCGCGACGGCCATGCGCCGGGCCTGCGGGCGCATCGTGCGCTGGGCGTGATCGGGGGCACGCGTTCGGTCGGGATCGACAAATTCATTGCCGGGTTCATCCAGGGCGCGCGCAGCGTGACCCCCGGCATCACGGTGCGCGTCGCCTATGCCGACAGTTTCAACGACCCGGCCAAGGGACTGCAGATGGCGGACGTGATGTACAATGGCGGCGTGGGCATCATCTATGCCGTTGCTGGCGTCACCAGCGTGGGCGTGATCCACGCGGCACAGGACAGCGGCCTGTACGCCATCGGCGTGGACCAGGACGAGGACGCGCTGGCGCCGGGCCATGTACTGACCAGTATGCTCAAACATACCGATGTCGCGATCGAACGCATCGTGCAGACCTACCATGACGGCGAAATCGCGAACCTTCCTGTCCTGCACATGGGATTGTCCGAAGGGGGCGTGGGCCTGTCGCCCATGTCGTACACCCGCGCGCTGGTGCCCGCGGCGGCGCTTGCGGCGGTGGACGCCGCGCGCCGCGACATCATCGCGGGCCGGGTGAAGGTGTGGAACGTCGCGACCGAGGGATATCCGGAGTTCATGCGATGAACGCGCCCCCGCCCCGCATCGCCTTTTGCGGCGTCACCCGCGCCTTTGGCAGCCATGTCGCCAGCAACGACATTTCCATCGCCATCGCCCGCGGGTCGATCCATGCCTTCCTTGGCGGCAATGGCGCGGGCAAGAGCACGCTGATGCGCATGCTCCAGGGGCTGGAACGCCCCGATGGCGGGCAGATCATGCTCGACGGCGCACCCGTCAGCCTGTCGGGCGCGCATGACGCCATCGCGCGCGGCATCGGAATGGTGCACCAGGAATTCAGCACCATCCCCGAACTCTCCCTGCTCGACAACCTGATACTGGGCCATGAACCGCGCGCGCGCCTTGGCCGTGTGGACCGCGCCCGCGCCCTGCACGAGGCCGGGGCACTGGCGGCGATGGCGGGGATGGAGGTGGACTGGTCCATGCCCGCCGCGCACGCGCCGCTGCATGTCCGCCAGGGGGTGGAGATCCTGCGCGTGCTGTATCGCGGGGCCGACGTGCTGATCCTTGACGAACCCAGCGCCGTGCTGCCGCGCGAACAGGTCGCCAGCCTGCTGCGCCTGATGCGCCGCCTGCGTGACGAGGGGCGGACCCTGATCTTCATCAGCCACAAGCTGGACGAGGTGATGGCCGTGGCCGACCGCGCCAGCATCCTGCGCGATGGCCGCCATGTCGCAACGCTGGAGCGCGCGGACATGAGCCACGACATCCTTGTGCGCCACATGACGGGCAAGGCCCCCGTGCCCGCGCGCGTGCCGGGCCCGCACCGGGGGGAGGTCGTGCTGTCGGTACGGGACCTGTCGCTGCGCGACCGGCGCGGGACGCGGCGGGTGGATGGCCTGTCGTTCGACCTGCACGCGGGGGAGATCCTTGGCCTTGGCGGCGTGCCGGGCGCGGGACAGGACGAGGTGCTGCGCTGTGTCGCGGGACTGTGCCCGTGCGACGGCGGGCAGATCGCGCTGCGTGGCCGCGCGGTGGAGCGGCTTTCGACCCGGGCGCGGCGTCGCGCGGGCATCGGCTACCTCAGTGCAGAGCGCGCGGGCGAAAGCCTGTGCCTTGACGCCAGCCTGCGTGACAACGTGGTGGCCGGGCGGCACGACCTCATGCCGTTTGCCGCATGGGGCCTGCGGCGCGATGCGGCCATCACGGGGCATACGCGCACGCTGCTGGACCGGTTTGGCGTGCGCCGCGCGACCGACCTGCTGGCGTCGGGGCGGCTGTCAGGTGGCAACCAGCAGCGCGTGGCCATGGCGCGCGAACTCGACGCGCGGCCGTGCGTGCTGCTGGTTGCGCAGCCGACGCGCGGCGTGGACCTGGAGGGGATCGACGTCATCCACCACCGGATCGTGGAATTCGCGGCCGCCGGCGGGGCGGTGCTGCTGGTGTCGGAGGAGGAGGACGAGCTGCGCACCCTGTCCACCCGCCTGCTGCCCCTTGGGGCGGTGGTCACGGATGGCGGCACCGGGGGGCATGCATGATGCAGCTACGCCCACAGGCGGCGGCATCGCGCCCGGCGCGCCATGACGTGCTGCGTGGCCTGCCCGCGCGCCTTGCGCCGCATGCCTTCCCCGTGGTGGGGGGCCTGCTGTGCGCGGGGTGCATCCTGGCGCTGTGCGGGTTCAACCCGTTCATGGTGGCGGGGCTGATCCTGCGTGCGGGCCTTGGCGGCACGGCGGCGCTGGCGCAGACGCTCAACGCCACGACGCCGCTGGTTCTGACGGGGGTCGCCACGGCCATTTCCTTTCGCAGCGGCATCTTCAACACCGGGGTGGAGGGATGTTTTGTACTGGGCGGTCTGGCGACGGCGGTCATCGCGCCATCCTGCGCGGGGCTGCCGCATGTGCTGGCGATTGCCGTGCCCGCCTGCGGCGGCGTCCTTGCCGGGGCGGCGTGGATGGCGCTGTCGGCCGCGCTTGTGGTGGGGCTGGGGCTGGATGATGTCGTCGCGACGCTGATGCTCAATTTCGTCGCCCTCGACCTTGCGGCGTGGCTGGTGGAATATTTCTTCCTTGCCCCCGGCGCGGCCAATTCCGCCACCGCCATGATCCCGCAGGCCAGCCACATGCCCGACATCGTCGCGCACGGGCTGAACCTTTCCTTTGCCGTCGCGCTGGTGGTGGCCGTGGGCTACGGGCTGTGGTGCCGCCATGCGGTGCTGGGATACGCCACGCGCATCGTCGGCATGAACCGGCGTTTCGCCACCGCCTGCGGCTTTGACGTGCGGCGCGTGCTGGTGTCGGCCATGCTGCTCAGCGGGGCGGTGGGCGGACTGGCGGGGGGGCTGCACACGCTGGGCAATGTCCATCGCTATGTCGCGGGGTTTTCGGCGGAATACGGCTTCCTTGGCCTGACGGTCGCGATCCTTGGGGCCAACCGCGCGCCGGGCATCATCGCGGCGGCGGCGCTGCTGGCGCTGCTGGTGGTGTCGGGCATCGGCATCCAGTTGATTTCCGCCGTGCCGGAGGAAGTCACCCAGTTGCTGGAGGCGACGCTGATCATCTTCGCCTCCGCCCGGTGGCGCCGCCATGGGGGGACGCGATGATGAACGTGCTGACCTTCATCGGTGACTGCCTGTCACAGACGACGCCGCTGCTTCTGGCCGCGCTGGGCGGGGCGTTCAGCCGCCGCGCGGGGCTGGTGAACGTGGGGCTGGATGCGTTCATCCTGCTGGGCGCGCTGGTGGCGGCGGTCGTGGCGCGGGCGACGGGGTCGCCCATGGCCGGGCTTGGGGGGGCCGCCATGGCGGGGGGTGCCGGCGCATGCCTGATGGCGGCGGTTGTGTCCGTGCTGCGCACCAATCCCATCGTCACCGGCCTTGGCTTCAACCTGCTGTCGCATGCCTTCTGCCGCCTGGTGGTCAAGGCCGCGTTCGGCGTGTCGGGCCTGCTGCTGGTGGCGCCCGCCGCGCGTCTGGCCCCGCTGCCGCTGCCTGTTCCGCTGCACCTCGACATCCTCGCCTTCGCGGCGTGGGCGTGCGTGTTCGCGATGGACCGGTTCTTTCGCCATCACTGGCTGGGCCTGCACCTGCGCGCGGCGGGCGCGGCCCCGGCCATGGCGCGCGCGGTGGGCATTTCCGCACGCCGGATGCTGTTTGTCGGCATGGCCGTGGCCGGGGCGCTGTGCGGCCTTGGCGGGGCAGACCTGTCGCTGGGCATCGTCGGCGCCTTCAGCGACGACATCTCCGCCGGGCGGGGATACGTGGCGCTGGCGGCCTTTTACGTGGGGCGTGACCATCCGTGGCCCACCGCCCTTGTCTGCCTTGTGCTGGGCGTGGCTGCGCATCTGGCGACGGATGCGCAGGTGATCGGGCTTCCGGTCTCCATCGCCCAGGCATTTCCCTATGTCGCGGTGCTGGTCCTGATGTGCCTGCAGCAGGTCCGCGCACGCCGCATGAATGGAGGTTTCGCGTCATGACGTCCCGATCCCGGACAGCGCTGGTGCTGGTCGATGTCATCAATTCGTTTTTCGATCCCGGTGAACCCAACTGCTACCCCGCGGCGGGGCAGGTGCTCGCGCCGATCGGGACCCTGCTGGCGGCGGCGCGCGCGTCGGGCACGCTGGTGGTGCACGCGGTCGAACGCCACCGCCCCGACCTGCATGATTTCGAGTGGGGGAAGCTGCCGGTCCACCATATCGAGGGGTCGGACGCCTGCGGCTTCGTCGCGGGTTTCGAACCCCTGCCGGGCGAACCCGTGGTGCCCAAGCGCCGCTACAGCGCGTTCTTTGCCACCGACATGGCGCTGATGCTGCATGAACAGGGGATCGGGCGGCTGGTGATCGTGGGGGTGAAGACCAACTGCTGCATCCGCGCGACGGTGCAGGACGCGTTCGCCAACGGGTTCGAACCGATTGTCGTGCGCGAGGCGACCAATTCCAACCGCCCCCACCTGGCCGAGGCGTCGCTGGAGGATATCGAACGCTATTTCGGGAAGGTCGTCTCGCTCGATGACGGGATCATGGCCCTGTCATGAACGGCGTTGCAATCCTTGGCTATGCCAGCATGGACCACGTGCTGGCGCTGGAGGGGCCGCCCGCGCTGGGCCGCACGACGCATGTCACGCGCCGCGACGCGGCCGCGTGGGGGCGTCCGGGGGGCGCGCCGTATTTCGTCGCCCGCGCCATGGCCGCGGCCGGCGTGGCCCATCCCGCACCCGTAAGCTGGATCGGCGATGACGCGGACGGCGCGGCCTATCGCGCGGCGGTGGCGCGCTGTGGCGCGGATGACCGCGGGCTTGCGGTCATCGCGGGCGGGCGCACGCCGCTGACGATGATGGTGTACGACCCCACGGGGGAATGCATGTGCCTGTATGACGCGCTGGAACACGCTGCGGGCACCGACATCGTGACCCCGGCGCAGGCGGACCTGATCGCCACGGCGCGGTGCATGTGCCTGACGGTGGCGCCGGCGCAGGCCACGCGCGCGGCGCTGGCGCTGTGCGCGGACACGGCGCGCGTGGCGTGGGTGGCCAAGCACGATGCCCGCGCCCTGCCCGATGACCTGCTGCGCGCGGTGGCGGGACGGGCGGACATCATCTTCTTTTCCGAAACCGAGGGCCCGCTGGTGCGCGACGCGCTGGCGGCGGCGGCCCCGCGTGCGGGCCGCATGCTGGTGGAAACCCATGGCCCGCGCGGGGCCGTGCTGGAGATGGCGGACGGGCGCACCGCGCGCCCGCCGGTCGCGGCCCTGCGGGTGGATGACCCGTGCGGGGCGGGCGACACGCTGGCGGGGGGGATGCTGGCGCACCTGCTGGCGCACCCGCACGACCCGGTGGGGGCGCTGGACGCGGGCATCGGCGCCGCATTCGCATTACTGGAATCACGACAGAAAGAAAGCAGGGACGAACCGTTCAATGGCTGAAAACACTTCAGAAAAAAGCGCATGGTATATCGGCGCGACCCCGCGTGACGTGGGGGACGTTGCGATCCTGATCGGCGATCCCGCGCGGGTGGAACGCATTGCCGCCCACCTGGACGACGTGCACCGCGTGCCGGTCAACCGGGGCCTGCAGACCATCACCGGCACGCGCGGCGGCACGCGCATCACCGCCACCGCGTTCGGCATGGGCGCGCCCATCGCCGCCGTCGTGCTGGAGGAACTGCGCGCGCTGGGCGTGCATACCTTCGTGCGCATCGGCACCGCCATGGCCGCCGGCGCGGTGCAACTGGGCGATTTCGTGCTGGCCGAAGCCGCACTGCGGCGCGAGGGCACGTCCGACAGCTATGCCCCGCCCGGATACCCGGCGGTGTCGGACACGACGCTCAATGCCGCCATCACCGACACCCTGCACGCGCAGGCCACGCGCCGCCACCATACCGGCGTGTTCGCCAGCTATGACGGGTTCTATTCCCAGATGTTCGCCCTGCCGGGATCGCGCAGCCGCGTGCGCGAGGAACTGCTTGACGATATCGCGCGCTTCGGCCTGATCGCGGCCGACATGGAAACCTCCGCCCTGCTGGTGGCGGGGCGGATGCTGGGCGCGCGTACCTCCAGCCTGTGTGTCGCGACCGTCGATCCCGTCAGCCAGGAGAAGCTCGACGCCGGGCGCATGGCGGCGGCGGAACATGACCTGTTCGAGGCGGCGATCAGCGCGCTGTGCCATCCCACGCTCAAGGAAACACGATAATGACCGACATCATCGAGGAATATTTCGACGTCCTGATCGCGCGCCTGGGCCGTGTGCGCGACACGCAGGCCGAGAACATCCGCGCGGCGGCGAAGCTGTGCGCGCGCAGCATCGCGCGCGACAAGCTGGTCTTCACCTTCGGCACCGGCCATGGCGCCCTGCCCGCGATCGAGACGTTCCCGCGCACCGGCACGGTGGCGGGATTCCGCCCCATCGTCGAAAGCAGCATGATCTCCTTCCACCATGTACTGGGCGACCAGGGCGCGCGGCAGTACCGCTTCATCCATGCGGTGGAGGGATATGGCAAGGCGATCCTGTCGGCGCATCACCTCGATGCGGAAGACACGCTGATCCTGTTTTCACATTCGGGCATCAATGCCGTCATCCTCGACATGGCGCTGCAGGCGAAGGCGCTGGGCATGAAGGTCATCGCGGTGACGTCGCTGCCGCATTCCTCCACCACCGCGTCGCGCCATTCCAGCGGGCAGCGCCTGTTCGAGGTCGCGGACGTGGTGATCGACACCGGCGTGCCAAAGGCCGACGCCAGCCTGAAGATCGCGGGGCTGGAGGCGCCGGTGGGGGCCAGTTCGACCTCCATCACCATCGCGATCGCGCATGCCATCGTGTCCGCCACGGCGCAGGAACTCGTGGCGCAGGGGATCACCCCGCGCGTCATGATCAACCCGAACACGGAACACAAGGAAGCGGCCAACCGCCACAATGACGAAAATTACGCCGATATGTGGCGTCGTCTGCGCGCACGCTGAACAGGACGGGCATCATGGACATCACCGACAGCACGCGCCCCCTGTTCATCGGGGGGCAATGGGTCGCGCCGCAGGGCGGTACGTACCGACCGGTCATCGACCCGGCGACGGGACAGGCGATCGGCCGGACGGCCATTGCCGACGGCGTGGACGTGGAACGCGCGGTGGCCGCGGCGCACGCGGCCTTTCCCGCATGGTCGCGCGCCATGCCCGATGCGCGCGCGGCCATCATGCGGCGCGCGGCCGACCTGATCGAACAGCGCGTCGATCACATCGCCACCGCCCTGACGCGCGAACAGGGCAAGCCGGTTCCCGATTCGCGCAAGGAGATCCTGTTCGGCGCCGAGGTCCTGCGCTATTACGCGGAGGAAGGGCGGCGCATGGGCGGCACGCTGCGCCCGTCGGTGCGGCCCGACATCCGCAGCATCGTCTCCTCCGGTCCGGTGGGCGTGGTTGCGGCCATTGTCCCATGGAACTATCCCGTGGACCTGTATGCATGGAAAATCGCCCCGGCGCTAGCGGCCGGGTGCACCATGGTGGTCAAGCCACCGCCCGAAACCCCGTTCGCCATCGCCGCCGTGATCGACTGCCTGACCGAGGCGGGGCTGCCGGCGGGGGTGCTCAACGACATTCCGGGCGACGGGCCAGACGTGGGGGCCGCGCTGTCGGCGCATCCGGGCATCAGCCTGATTTCCGCCACCGCGTCGGTCCCGGCGGGGCAGGCGATCATGCGCGCGGCGGCAGGCAACCTAAAGCGCGTGGCGCTGGAACTGGGCGGGCAGTGCCCGTTCGTGGTGCTTGACGACGCGGATATCGAGGACGCGGCCGCCGCCGCCGCACGGCGCAGTTTTTCCAACATGGGCCAGATCTGCATCGCCGTGAACCGCATCCTGGTCGCGCGCAGCGTGCAGGACCGCTTTGTCGAGGCGCTGGTGGCCATCACGTCGGCCATCCGTCCGGGGCCGGGCATCGAACCCGGCGTCACCTATGGCCCGGTGATGAACGACAGCGTGCGCGAACGCGCGGACCTGCATGTGCGCGACGCCGTGGACCGGGGGGCAAGGCTGCTGTGCGGGGGGCATGCGCTGCATGACGGCGTGCCCGAAGGCGGGTTTTACTACAGCCCCGCCGTCCTGACGGACGTGCCGGCCGACGCGCTGGCGATGACGCACGAGACGTTCGGCCCGGTCGCGGCCATCCATGCGTTCGACACCGATGCGCAGGCGCTGTCGCTGGCCAATGCCCTGCCCTTTGGCCTGGCGGCCTATGTCTACAGCCGCGACCTGGAGCGGGCCTGGGGCCTGGCCGATCATATCGAGGCCGGGGGCATCGGCATCAACGTCAATGACGTCAGCGAACTCCAGGCCCCGTTTGGCGGCTGGAAGATGAGCGGGCACGGACGCGAACTCGGCCCCGAGGGACTGGCGCTGTACCGCGAGAGCCGACACATCCGCATGCGGGTCCGCCCGCCTGTCCTCCCGCCCGGATAGGCGGGGGACGTGCGCCTTTAACGCGTTCATTTTGTTGCGTTATCGTAATGTTTTAACATCTCACGCAAGGGGACCAAGTCATGCGTTCGAAGTATCTGCTGTTTGTCTCTCTCTTTGCCTTCCTGCCCCTTGATACCGTCCTGGCGCAGGATCGCCCCAATTCGCCCACGCCCGACCCGCGCCTGCACGCCAACAAGGCCAAGCCCGCGGGCGGCGGCACGGCCACGAAAAAAGCCGCGCAGCAGCCACCGCAGGTCATGGAGAACATCAACGTCACGTCCAACGCGGCCGCCACCAACGGCGTCACCGGCGCGGGCGTTGGCGCGGGCCTGATCCGCAGGGAAACCGCCCCGCGTTCGGTCAGCACCGTTTCGGCCAACTACATCCAGAAACAGACCCCCGGCACCAGCGCGCTCCAGCTTATAAAGATGCTGCCGGGTGCGAATGTGGGCGGGTCGGACCCGATCGGCCTGTCGGACCAGTCCACGCTGTCGATCCGCGGGCTGGGGCAGGATGAGATCGGTTACGTGATGGAGGGCATCCCCCTCAATGACAGTGGCATCTACATCCAGGATGCGTCCGAATGGGCGGATTCCGAAAACATGAGTTCGATTTCCGTGGCACAGGGCGCGCCCGGCCTGACGGACCCGGTCTATACCTCCGCCGGGGGTGTGATGACGGTGGGGATCCGCAACCCGTCCAACAAGTTCGGCATCTTTACCGACGCCGCCTATGGCACCTATACCACCAACCGCGAGTTCATCCGCCTCGATACCGGGGAACTTGGCCATACCGGGGTCAAGGCGTTCGTCTCCTTCTCCGCCGCGAGCAGCCAGAACTCCCACGGGCCGGGGTGGAACCACCGCCGCCATGTGGATTTCAAGCTGCAGAAGGAATGGGGCGACAACAGCATCTCGCTCTTCGGGTCGTATAACAGCCGCGATGTCGCCTATTACATGGAACCGACCATGTCGGAATGGAACGCGCTGCATTATTCGGCCAACTATGCCGGCAGCTATACGCCGGGCAAGACGAATTACTGGAAGAACTATATCGGCGGGTGGAACGATTTCATGATCAGCGCGCCGATCAGGCTGGCGCTGACGGACCACCTGCATTTCACCAGCACGCCGTATTTCTACTGGGGCAGCGGGTATTACCCCGGCGGCACCATGGTGAACGAGACGGGGAATTACATCGGCACGCAGTACCATCCCGAAAGCCTCAACCTGCCGGGGGCGATCAACAACCAGGTCAACGCGCTGGGGCAGTACCTGGAACAGGAATATACCTACGGCATCAACAGCGCGCTGCATTACGACATCGGACGGCACAAGATCACGCTGGGTTACTGGTATGATTACCAGAGCAACGCCGTGCAGATGCCCTTCGCCGCGCTGAATTCACGTGGCGAGGCCCGCAACGCCATGGGTGGCTACAGCATCACCTATCCCGACGGGCAACTGCTGCTGGCGGGCAACAACTTCACCGGCACGCAGATCAACGGCATCTATGTCGGGGACAAGGTCTCGCTCGACCATGACCGGCTGCAGATCAGCGCGGGCTTCCGCGAGATGATGATCTCGCGCAAGGGCGACAACTACCTGCCGGGGCCGCAGTCGCATGTGGGGGAAAACACGTCACAGCCCCTGCCGCAGTTCTCGCTGAGTTACCGGCCAAGCCCGTACCACCAGATCTTCGTCTCCGCGAGCGGCAATTTCCGCCCGCCCTCGACCTCCAACCTGTTCAACAACTACAGCATCACCACCGGCGCGATCACCAGCATCCCGAACACGAAGCTGAAGGATGAATATTCGATCCAGGAGGAAATCGGATACCGTTACCAGAAGGACATCGTCGCGTCGGTCACGTTCTTCAACTACAACTTCACCAACCGCCAGATTTCCACCATCATCCCCGAAAACGGCGCACTGGTCAGTTCGTACATCAATGCGGGCGGGCAGACGTCGCGCGGCTTTGACGCGGAAATCGGCACGAAGCCGTACCATCATTTCAGCCCCTATGCCTCGGTCGAGTACCTGCACGCCACCACCGACAGCAACATCGCCGTGGGCGGGGATTACCTGCATACCGCGGGCAAGACCGCCATCCGCAGCCCGCAGTGGCAGGCCGCCGTCGGGATGTCCTATGACGATGGCATGTTCTTTGCCAACGGGAACATGAAATATGTCGGCAGCCAGTATTCGACCTTCATGGATGACGAGAAGATGCCAAGCTACATCACCGGCGACCTTGCGCTGGGTGTGCGGCTGAAGAAGGTGTGGGTGGCGAAGGCGCCTGAATTCCGCCTGAACTTCATCAATATCGGCAACACGAAATACCTGTCGGGCATCGCGGGCGCCGCCCTGAACGCCAAAAGCTATACCGGCATGCGCGGGACCCAGATCTCCGGCTCCTCCGCGTCGTATTTCGTCGGCGCGGGCTTTGCGATGATGGGGAGCTTCCAGACCGCCTTCTGATAACATGTCCTGACCGTCCGGAAGCGTCACGGGGACCGGCCCCACACCGGGGCCCCGTGATCGGGATGTCATAACACAGCGACACCACGCATACCATGTCCAGCGCCCTTCCCTGCCCCCCACCTGGCGCGTGCGCCCGGCATGGGAAGGGCCGCCACCCCGGACACCCGCGCCCCGGTCCGGGCGGGGGCGTGCGCTGTCGTGGTCACGAAGGATTGGCTTCCCCCTGCCCCCCATGGCGCGACAGTGTGGGGACCGGCAGGGATGCAACGCCATGCCTTCATGTGAGCACAACAGCGAAAAAGGAAATTCCATGTTCCCACGCCTTCGACAGCTTGCCGTGCTGGCCTGCGGCATCGCCGCGTTCAGCGCCCCCGCCCTGCATCGCGCCCATGCCGCCGATACGGCATCGGGCAGCCTGATGGGCATGGACGGCACGGCACATGGCAACGTGCAGGTCACCGCAGCCCCCCATGGCGTGATCCTGCGCATTACGGCGCAGGGGCTGATTCCCGGCTGGCATGGCGTGCATTTCCATGAAAAGGGCACGTGCGGCGCACCGAAATTCACCAGCGCCGGCGCGCATGTCCACGCCACGACCCCGGTGGTGCATGGCCTGCTGAACGCCAACGCCAATGACGCGGGCGACCTGCCCAACATCTTTGT
Organism: Gluconacetobacter entanii; assembly: GCF_013155425.1. NCBI lineage: Bacteria > Pseudomonadati > Pseudomonadota > Alphaproteobacteria > Acetobacterales > Acetobacteraceae > Gluconacetobacter > Gluconacetobacter entanii. The sequence continues at coordinate 33,305 of NZ_JABJWD010000094.1, forward strand.
CGGGCCGGACGGCAGCGCCACCGTCGAACTCTATTCCACGCTCGTCACGCTCAATGGCACCGACGGGCATCCCGGGCTGCTCGACGCCGATGGCTCCTCTCTCGTCATCCACGCCAACCCCGATGATTACCGCAGCCAGCCCATTGGCGGGGCCGGCGACCGCGTGGCCTGCGCCGTCATCAGATAGGCCCCCTGATCCATCAAAAGTCATGGTTTCCAAAGGGCAATGCCCTTTGGTGGGGGTTCGGGGGCAACGCCCCTGAGGCCACCGCCGCACGCCACGCCCGCGCATGGCCCTGTGGTCGGGATGTGGGGACGAGGCCCCTGCAAGGGGCTGCCCCACAAACCACGATTCCATTTAGGAAAACCCGCGCCAGAAAAACACAAAAACACACGTTATTTATCGCGACAAAAAGACGATTTACGTTGTGGTTTTGTTGACTCCCTATCGTCCGTGTGTTTTTATCCTGTCCAGGGCAGGCAGTCCTGCCGGGAGGGAATAAGGCGATGGCGTTGTTTTCAGGACATGCGGCACCCGATTTCACGGCGCGGACCACATTGGGGCGGCTGTGTTTCCATGACTGGCTGGATGGGGCATGGGGTGTGTTGGTGACGCATCCGCAGGATTTCCGTCCCGGCAGCATCCCGTCACTGGACCGTTCGGTAAAGGTGATTGCCCTGCCGCCCGTCACCGGTCATGACGATGTGCATCCCATCACGCCGGGCCTGCCCGCCACATGGGCGACGGTGTGCGACGCGCGCGATGCAGCGGGCATACGCGACCTGTATTCCGGGGCGCAGTTCGATGACTTTCCCGCCGGGGACCAGACCGCCGGGCGGGTGGACGAACATGTGGCCTTCGTGATCGCGCCCGATGCGACGATCCGCGCCACGCTGTCCTTTCCGCCCGGTGGCGACAGGGATTTTGGTGATGTGGTGCGGATGCTGGACCTGTTCGGGGCGGGCCATGCGGCTCACCCCGCGCACATGGCGGCGGCCTGAACGCAAAGCGCGAGGCAGAGGATGACATTCAACGCATCATTGCGGCCCGGCGCCGCACATGTGCCCGCCCCGGCGATGATGGGGCAGGATTTTTCCACATCCCCCGATGAAACGGCGGCACTGGTGCAACGGGTGCGCGACCTTCTGGTCCCGTATGACCTTGTGATCGTGCCGGGACTGCATGATTCCGGGCCGCAGCACTGGCAATCGCGCTGGCATGCGCTGCTGCCGTCGCGGCGGGTGCGGCAGGTGGACTGGGACCATCCGACCTACGACATGTGGGCGCAGGGGCTGGAGCGCACGCTTGCGCACTGCCGCAGGCCGGTGGTCTTTGCCGCGCACAGCCTCGGGGCCATACTGGTCGCGCGCCGGATGCGGGCGCGGGCGCATGTTCCCGTGGCGGGGGCGCTGCTTGTCGCGCCGGCGGACCTGCATGGCCCGCGCGCGCAACAGGTGCCCGGACTGCTGCGCCATTTCGCGCCCCCCGCGCTGGCGCCGCTGCCCTTTGCCACGCGCGTGATCGCCAGCAGCGATGACGAATGGCTGTCGCCCGCGCGGGCACGCGACCTTGCCGCCGGATGGGGGGCGCGCCTGCTGACGGCGGGGGCGCATGGCCATCTGGGCAATGCCTCCACCGTGGGGGCCTGGGAACAGGGCCTGCGGTGGCTTGCGGAATTCCTTGAAACCCTTTCCTCCACCCACACCGCGCCATGACGGCACGACGCACCGCCCCCGTGGCGCGACCTGTCGTGGCGCGGGCATAACCACGGGACATACGACATGCAGGGCCTTCGCGACCGCACGGTCACGGCAATCTTCATCATGCTGGACATCGCGTTCCACGGCATGCACGGCAACACCGTCAGCGCCACCGAAATCGCCCACCGGTCGGGCATGGCGCGACGCGGGATCGAACCCCTGCTGCAGGTGCTGTCACGCTCCGGCCTGCTGTCGGGGGTGCGGGGGCCACATGGGGGATACAGGCTGGGCCATCCGGCGCGTGAAATCCTGCTGTCGGACATCCACCAGGCCATCGCGGCGCGCCATGACCGCATGGAACGGCGTAACGGCCCCCTGTTCAACACCGTCATCCGCCCGTTCCTGAACCAGATGGAGGGGATGCTGGAACGCGAATACCGCAAGATCACGCTCGATGAACTGGTGCGGCAGGCCGAAAGCCACGGCCTGCCCCGGCCCGAACGCCCCGTGGCACAGGCGGCGACCTTTTCCATCTGAGTGAGGGCCGGGAGCAGGACGCCGCCTTTTTGAAAAAAGCCGGCACCCAAGAACTTCCACTCAAAAACACCCTCTGCCCGCACGGCAGGCGCCCCCATCCCCCGGCATGACGCAGCCCCTTAACTGACAGAAGTTTTTGGTGAAGCTTTTTTTCAAAAAGCTTCAAAACCCCTTCACATCTTCCCGCACCAGCGCGCCAAAAGCCGCCTCCACATCACCCTGCGTCCCATGGGCATCCAGCAGCCCACAGGCGAAGGACAGCGCCGCGCGGCGGCGTTCGGTGCGGGCGTCATGCGTGGGGATGACGTCGAAATCCGCCGTGTGGGCATAGCCGATGATGCGGCGGATGATTTCCATGGCGCAGTATCCCACCATGTCGTCAAACACCGCGCGCACGAACGCCGTCCGCCCCGGTGATGCGCCGTCCGCATCGGGGACAAAGAACGCGCACGGCCCCGACGTGGCGGAGGGCGTGGGGTGCGCTGCCGCCCACAGCCGGGTGAATTCGGCGACGAACGTGTCCCAGAACCGCGCGATTTCCGCCACACAGCGCCGTCCCGCATCGGGCGAGAAGTCGGCAAAGCGGCGCAGCACGAGGTTGCCGACGAACATCCCGCAATCGAACCCGATGGGGCCATAGATCGCGAATTCCCCGTCGATGACGCGCGTATCGGTGGCCGTCGCCATGATGGATCCCGTGTGCAGGTCCCCATGCAGCAGCGCCTGCGGGCAGGTCAGGAAGCGCAGGCGCAGCGCGTCCACCGCCCGCCGCACGGCAGGCGAGGTGCGGATGCGCCCCACCACGTCATCAAGCCGCACGTCATCCCAGTGGTTGCGCGGATGGTCGTGGTACGGGTCATCCAGCACAAGGTCCAGCGTGATGCGTTGCAATGTCTGGTTGCGGGCATAGACCGCGTGGCGATCAAACACGCGCTCGAACGGTTCGGACAGGACCGAGGTGCCAAAGGTTGCGCGCGCGACGAAGGTGGCGATGTCGGGCACCACGCGCGGCCAGTCCACGCCCGACATCAGGGCCGTCCGGTACACCGCATGTCCCGCCAGGCTTTCGACCACCAGCACGAACAGGTCCGGGTCGAAATGCAGGCAGCGCGTCGTAAGCCCGGGGACGAGGGGGTGGATGTCACGCAGGTACGACGCCTCGAAAAACGTGCGGTCCAGCGGCATCTTCCATGACGGGTCCACGCGCACATGCGGCAGCGACTGTTTCACGCACACGCCGCCGCGCGGGCCATCGACGACGAACACGTTGTTGAGGTTGCCGTCGCTGACCTCGCGAATCGTCCACTGCGCCCGCGTCCCGCCAAGGCGGGCGGCAAGATCGGGCAGGCCGGACAGGAACGCAAGGATGCCGGGCATGTCCAGCGTGCGGTATCGGGGCGCGTTCGGGGGGGCATGCGCGTTCATCGGGGGTCTCCGTCGTGCTGCTGTGGCCGCCGTGACGGGCCGCACACCCCAGATGACGCGACCGCGCGCCGATTGCAAGGGGAGGCCGCCCGGCGGCGCGGCATGTAATGCACGATCATTCATCGTTTATTATGGCGGGGTCAGGCACCCTGCGGATGTGTGGATATTCTTCGTTATATATCAATATACTGTCCTGAAAACACCCGGCCGGCCCGCAGGGTGTCGCGTGCCCTTTTCACGCAGGGCCATGGCGTAATTTCCCGGTTTTTTGATCTGCGACTCCCGATAACACCAAAAACATACGACAAATATTTTATTGACTCGCATTGTACCGTTGATACTGTGGTTATTGTAATAATACACACACGGTATCGTTAATATCCGCGCCACGTTCCAGAGGTCGCCATGACAGGTCCGGCCCTTCCTTCGCATGACCGCCCTGCCGCCCGCATCGCCCGGAACGTGGGGACGCGCGACGTCCTCGACCCTGCCACCCTTTTTTCCAAAGGCATCATGACCATGTCGGACACCTACACCATCCCGGACAGGATCAACGTCCTGTGGTTCCTGCCCACCCATGGCGACACCCGCTATCTCGGCACGCAGAAGGGCGGCCGCCCGGTGGACCTGCCCTACCTGCAGCAGGTGGCGCAGGCGGCGGACACGCTGGGCTATTACGGGGTGCTGATCCCCACCGGCCGCAGTTGCGAGGATAGCTGGATCACGGCCTCCGCCCTTGCACCGCTGACGCGGCGGCTGCGGTTCCTGATCGCGCTGCGCCCGGGGCTTCTGTCGCCCACGCTGGCCGCGCGCATGACCGCGACACTGGACCGGTTTTCGCAGGGACGGCTGCTCATCAACATCGTCACGGGCGGCGATCCCGCGGAAAACGCGGGCGACGGGCTGTTTGCCGACCATGCCACGCGGTACGAGATCACGGACGAATTCCTCGACATCTACCGCGCGCTGCTGCGGGGGGAACATGTGACGTATGAGGGGAAACATATCCAGGTGCGCGACGGCCACCTGATGTTCCCGCCCTTCCAGAAGGACGGGCCGCCGGTCTATTTCGGTGGATCGTCGGAGGCGGCGTCCCATGTCGCGGCGAAATCGGTGGACAAGTACCTGACATGGGGCGAACCGCCCGCGCAGGTGGCCGAAAAGATCGCGCACATCCGCGCGCTGGCCCGCGCACGCGGGCGGGAGGTGTCGTTCGGCATCCGCCTGCATGTCATCGTGCGCGAAACCACGGCCGAGGCCTGGGCGGAGGCGGAGCGCCTGATCAGCCACCTTGACGATGCGACGATCGCAAAGGCGCAGTCGGTGTTCGCGCGGATGGATTCCGTGGGGCAGTCGCGCATGCGCGCCCTGCATGGCGGGCGGCGCGACAAGCTGGAAATCAGCCCCAACCTGTGGGCGGGCGTGGGCCTGGTGCGTGGCGGCGCGGGCACGGCGCTGGTGGGGGATGCGGCGACAGTGGCCGAACGCATCGACGAATACCGGCGTCTGGGCATTGATACGTTCATCTTCTCCGGCTACCCGCATGTGGAGGAGGCGTACCAGTTCGGCGAACGTGTGCTGCCGCTGCTGCCGACGGCGCATCCGCTGCGCGCGGGCGGCCACACCATGGGACCGTTTGGCGAGACGATCGCCAACGACCACCGTCCCCCCAACGCGGCCTGAGGGCGCGGCACGCCATGACCTGCGCCGTGCCCGTTCCCCACGTCGCCATCATCGGCGGCGGCTTTTCCGGCGCGGCGCTGGCGTGGCACCTTGCCCGCGCGAACATGCCCGCGCTGCGCATCACCGTGTTCGAACCGCGCCCGACGCTGGGCGCGGGGCTGGCCTATGGCACCACGGACCCGCACCACCGCGTCAACGCCCCCGCCGCGCGGATGAGCCTGGATACCGACAACCAGCATGACTTCATGGACTGGATCATCCAGACCGGCGCGGTGGCGGGCGATGACGCCGCATGGCGGCCCGATGGCGCGTGCTTTCCGGCGCGCGCGGTCTTTGGCCGCTATGTCGCCGACCGCCTTGCCCCGCTGCTGGCGGGGGGCGCGATCACGCATCACCGCGCCATCGTGCAGGCCGCCCACAGGCGCGGGGACAACCGCTGGGTCCTGTCGTGCGGCGACGGCACGGTGACGGAGGCCGATATCGTGGTCATCGCCACCAGCCACCCGCCGCCACGCCCGCCCGCGCCCCTGCGGGGGCTGGCGCTGCGTCCGGGGGCGCATCCGGTGCTGGTGGCCAACCCGTGGGATCACGGCGCGCTGGACGACATCCGCGCCACCGACCGGGTGCTGGTGGTGGGCACGGGGCTGAGCATGGCCGACGCCGTCGCGACCCTGAACGCGCGCGGGCATCGCGGGCCGGTTCTGGCGATCTCGCGCCGGGGGCAGCGTTCGCGCGGGCATGCCCCGCACAAGGTCGAGGCGTTCGGCGCATTCACCACGCCACCCGCGCGCACCGCCCGCGCCGTGCTGCGTCGTGTGCGCGACACGCTGCGCGCCAGTGCGGAGCAGCCATGGCAGGCGGTGTTCGACCGGCTGCGTGAACAGGCCGCCGACATCTGGGCCGCGCTGCCGCTGGTCGAACGCAGGCGGCTGATCCGGCACCTGCGCCCGTTCTGGGACACGCACCGTTTCCGCATCTCCCCCCCGACCGAGGACATCATGAGCGCACGCCACCGTGCGGGCCTGCTGGAGTTCATGGCCGCGCGCCTGACGCAGGTGACGGTGGAGGGCGAGGCATTCCGCGTCACCCTGCGCCATCGCAACGGGCATGCGCGCCCGGCGGCGTTCGATGCGATCATCACCACGACCGGCCCCGCCCATGGCGACATCATCACGGCCCAGCCCTTCCTGTCGGGGCTGGCGGCGGCGGGCATGGTCGAAATGGACCCCACGGGGCTGGGCCTGCATGTCGATGCGCTGGGGCGGGCCTGCGTGGGGCTGCGGCACGAGGCGACGCTGTTTGTCGCGGGGCCGCTGGCGCGCGGGCGCTTTGGCGAACTGATGGGCCTGCCGGAGGTCTCGCGCCAGGTGGCGCGGCTGTCGGCGGTGCTGCGCGCGCTGGTCGCCCCGCATGCCGGACCCGCCGGCGTGGCCGCCGGGGCGTCGGCGGAACCCTTTACGGCCTGACCACCATGACCCCGGAGATCCCATGACCGTCGTCCTCGACCCCCGTCCCGCCCC
>NZ_JABJWD010000095.1:0-19488 GCF_013155425.1 Gluconacetobacter entanii
TCTTGCGCGTAACCTTGCCCATAAAACCCGTTCTCTCTCAGGTCGGATTATAGCTTATTGCCCTGTCCGAAAAATGGGGACCACCTCTAACCGGCGTCGGCACCCCAAGCGAAATGCCGGCCACTATGCGAGACCCGGCAGGTGTTGACCTATATCCCTGTTACAATCAGTATCTGGGGAGAACGGAATGTTAGTTTGCGGGTAAATGACAGACCTCATTCGAGACCTTATCCTTCGCTGGCGAGATGATCCGGCAGGGACCTATCAGAGTTGGTTCTTGTGGGATGAACGCCTCAAAAACTTCCGGTCTATCCGTCGCGGTCTGCAGCTGGTTGTGGCTGAGATAGCCGCTGGTACATTCGGGGTTGCCTATCGTGGCTCCTCCTTGGAAACAGTTGTACATTCGATTGCTGAGCAGCGTCAGATTTTCAAGGGTGCGGATCATGCATTCTTGTGGAAACCGAAGTTACGCATTCCCGACATCTACGAAAATCCCGCCAATCAGAAAGCATTTGGGCAGCTTCTCGATACCTGTCTGTGCTGCAATACCGAAGAGCATGTAGTCTCGGCCATTCATGCAATCGACGCCAGGAAGATAAAAGGGCTGGGGCCAGCTGTCGCCAATCTGCTGTATTTCCTGCATCCCACGATCATGCCACCTTTCAATACGGCGATCGTGAAGGGCTATAACGCCCTGACCGGATCAAAGGTGAAGCTGGGGCGATGGGAGGAATATCTTGCCATGCGGCAAGGGATACTAAAGCTGAATGCAACCTATCGTGCGCTGCTTTCCAATGATCTTGGTGCTATCGGAGGACTGCTGTTTGATCTCGGAAGCGGACGTTATACAGCGCCGCCTCTCGAAGATAACGAAACAGCACGAAAACTCTGGGAAGCCGATCTTCACCAGGTTAGGGAGCAGAGCGCAAAAGAGGCCCGAACTCTCGCTGCGGAGCGGGAAACAGATCATACTCATACCGAGATTCAGGGATGGCTTCGTGATCTGGGGCTCTCCTTGGGTTACGATGTCTGGATTGCCGCCAATGATCGCAGCCGTCCATGGCAGGACGGCAAGCTGGGGGATGGTTGCCTGTCGGTATTGCCGGGGTTCACGACGGAAACGCAGGGAGCGGAATCCGTGCGTCTGATCGACGTCTTATGGCTTGACCAGGAAAGCCATAGGATTGTTGCAGCATTCGAGGTTGAGCACTCAACGACCATCTATTCCGGTATCGTGCGGATGCTCGACCTTGCTCTCGGGTCAGCGGCGCAGGCTCTGGAAGGGATGTTCCTTGTCGCGCCGGACAAGCGGGAGATTGATGTGCGGGAACAGTTGAAGCGACCGGCTTTCAGCAGGATTGCTGATCTGAAAGTCCGGTATCTGCCTTATGGAGCACTGGAGAAGGATCGTGAGGCAATCAGGCGTTTTGGCCATGGTCTGAAACCGATACAGAGCATTTCCCATCTTCTGACCCCAGTGTGATATCTGCAGTACATCGCCTGTTCTGACGCAAGTTACGATAAGATTGAAGCGACTGCAGCCCACCCTCGCATTGACCCCTTATCGGTCGTATTAGGCTTCGCCTTATTCGCGGCCGTAACCGCGGCTTTCGCCATCGAATCAGCCTCGCCTGCAGTGATCATGATTGGTATCACGATATGGAGGCTGACATTTGGCGAAGTCACGACGTTGCTCCAAACCGCGCTGGCCGATACGGCCAGGAAGATGCCGGGATGATGATCCGGGCCTTTCCAATCTGGAACTTTAGGGTCGTGAAAGAAAGCCTGTTCCAGACCAACATTTTATGATGCGGATATTCCGTCGGCCGCAACACGAAGATGAAGAGCTTGTCCCGGCTGTGGCCGAACATTTTCTGGTGCGGATCATCTCAGGAGAAGCACAGGTCGAGGAACGCGAACTGACAGGTGAATGGACGAAAAGTGAGGCCGGGTCCGGATCATTTTTCCTGACACAGACCGATGCGCCTTACCTCATGCGCTGGCAGGCTGATCCGGACCGTCCGTTTGAAGTCCTGCATCTTTATCTGGGCCCTACTCTGGTGAACCGCGTCGCCCGATCGTTAGGGCTTAATCCATCACGGCTTTCCATGCGCGCAATTTCCGGTGTTCAGGACGCATTTATCTCTGGCGTTCTGACAGGCCTGACGGCCGAGATCCAGACGACTCATTCGGCCAGTTCTCTATTTGTGAACGGACTTCTGGAAAGTCTGACCGTCCATCTTCTCCGTCATTATGCCCAGACACAGCCTTCGCCCACGTCCAGACCCGCACAACTGCCAGCGTGGAAGCTACGTAGGCTCAGGACTCATAGCCAGAACAAGACGGTTGCGGCGAGGCAGACTGCCGAGAAGAAGACGGTCGGGCATCTGTCATAGCGTGTTGCGACCCGTCTCCAGTCCTTGAGCCTGCCGAATGAAGGAGGACAGAGGGAATGGAACCAACAGTTGTCTGGGATTTGACGGGATATCCGGGGATATCGAGGGATGAAAATCTAGGGAAACTGCGGGAATGAACGGCGTATGGAGGTTATCCACAGCGCCGTTTTCTATTTTGCGGTATGTCCGGAACTGTCAATCAGACCCGAGGTCATGGACATAAGGTTTGGAACTGACAGCAGGTCATCTATCGCCGCGTTCTGAAAGTTCTTAGCAGCCTCTTAACCGCCGGAATTGGTTTCATCACGATCTCTCTTAGGGTCATAGTCTATCTCTGGAACCGCAACGCGATGCACGCCGTGTGCCCGGATCGCTTGTGTCATCTCGGATATCTGACCTTCGAGGGCCTTCCCATATTGAGAAACCGGCTCTGTGCATGAGATGCGTGCCTGATCTCGTTCCACCGAGCGGATATAAGGCGACTTGGAACGGATGGCCAAGGTATGCCATGCGCAGGCTTCAAACGGATTTTTTCGGACAGCTCCATCGCCGCCACGAAGCAGCATGTAGCCTACGTTTTGCTGGGCTAAATAGTCTCCTGCATAGGCGTTTTGATATTCCTCAACGAATTCTGACTGTTCAAATTTGCAACTTTTGATATCGGAACTGTCTTTCTCGCAGTCAGTCAGTCGGAATTTTGCTTCCTGCACAGCATCCGAATTATTATACAAGTCATCTGCGTATGAAGTCCCGCAAGATGCAATAATAAAAAAAGAAAATAAGATATTTTTATAAAACAACTTACATGCCTTTATTCGGTAAACAAGCCGCCACCACGCCAAACCACACGACCAATAATTCCAATCGGGGATCCCCCGTCCAGAATCATTTGCCGAACTTCCTGTGCATTTATTTCATCTGTGGGATATCTGGGATTGTCACTCATGATTGAAAGATTGCCGTTAGCACGTAATGCCAGCCGCTTGACCAGTAACTGATCGCCAACGCGCAGAGCATATACGCCGCCGGTAAAAATATCTCTGTCCATGAGATCAATGACAACATTATCGCCGGACAATATTACCGGCTCCATGCTGTCTCCTCGAACAGTAAAACCTACAAGGCTATGGACACGAGTTTTCAGGTGATCTGGCAAAACGGAAGTGCTTATTTGGAAGGATACGCTTTCTTCCGCATATGGCGGTGCAATTCCATGTCCTGCTGACAATTCGATATCGTAACCGGGGATGTGTGTGAGTTCGACATGGCCACGACGCGGCTCTGGGGGCTTCTCTCCGCACGAACTGCGCTGCTCTCCGAATAGCAACCATTGCAGGTCCACGTGGCATGCTTGGGCAATCTGCTCTGCTATCCCGATCTTCCACTCTCTACCGTTCATGTAGCCGCTAAGAGTGGTTGTGCCGACGTTCGCCGCCACTGCAACCTGCGCCAGGCCGCCAGCATTTTTCACGGCCTGCTTTAATCGCAAAAAACGTGATTCGGTTTCCCGGTTTCGTCCTGATTCTGGGAAATTACCGATTTCGGTATCTTCTACAGCCATTTTTATCGGTTTTCTGCCGCTTTCCGGGTGTTTCCCCCAGACTTTCCACCGGAAAGAAGTGGGAACCCACCGAAAACGGTTGACGCAATTCGGTATGCGACTATCTTCACGTGTGTTCCTCCGTTCATAACAGACGCGGTTGGACGAAAAAGAGAGGCCGGGGGCAACCGGCCTCAAAGCTCAAGGAGTCCACTTATGGCACAAAAGCCATCAGGGATGCACGTCGAGGATATCAAGGCCGCGCTTCGCAAGAAGTATGGTTCCCTTGCCGCGCTATCCCGTCACTTGGGGAAGAACCCCAATCTGGTCAGCACCACGATCAGCCAGCCGGGCCACTCCGTTCTGATGGAACGTGAGATCGCCGCCATTCTTGGCAAACGTCCCTACGAAGTGTGGGGGCCTGGTCGGTTTCATGTTGACGGTTCTCCTGTTCGCACTCGTGTTGACAGAACACCTACCTGCCCGCTGCCTGATGCGCACCGTCAAAACGGAGCGGCGGCATGAACATTGAAATGATCCCCGTTGACGATATCGAGGTAGGCGACCGCCTGCGCGCGGTTGATATGGACTGGGCTGCGGTTATCGCGGCATCGATGCAGGAAAACGGGCAGCGCCAGCCCATCGAAGTCCGCAAGATCGGACGTTCCGGCAAGTTCTCGCTGGTATCTGGTGGCCATCGTCTGGCTGCCATGAAACTGGCAGGCATTGATCATGCCGCCGCCATCATCGTGAAGGCATCCGACCTGGAAGCCCGGCTGCTGGAAATCGACGAAAATCTGTGCCGTCATGAACTGACGCCGCTGGATAAATCCACGTTCCTTGCCGAGCGCAAGGCCGTTTATGAAGAACTGCACCCCGAGACAAAGCACGGCGGCGACCGCAAGACGGATCAAGTGGCAGAGCTTTGCCACTTGATCCCAAGTTTTACGGAAGCCACCGCCGAACGCCTTGGCCTGACGGCCAGATCAATCCGTGCCTACATTACCCGCTATAAAAACATTGCCCCTGATGTGCGCCAGCAGCTTGCGGGCACTTGGCTGGCAGATAGCGGACAGCAACTCGACGAACTGGCGCGCCAGACGCCCGAAATCCAGCGAAAAATCGTGGAGTTTGCCACCCAGTGGCCGGGCGTCCGCAAGGTGTCCGAAATCCTGCGTCAGATTGAAGGCCGTCCCAAGCCGAAGGCCGCCGGAACCTATGAGAAATTCATAGCTATGTGGCGCAAGGCGACCCCTGACGAGCGCAAGCAGATCCTCACCTATCTGTCACCCGAACTTCCGGGCTTCCAGACCGAAAGGGCAGCCGCATGACCCGCAACAATCCTCCCGAACAGCTTTCCCTGCTGGACTGGGTTCCGCCCAATCCGGTCGTGCGGTTCGATCCCCGCCTGGTCCGCGCCAACCGGTTTACGGAGCGCCTGTCGCGGGCCATTTCCGTGTCGCTGGAAACCTGCGGACAGTCGCGTGACCAGATTGCGGCGGAAATGTCCGCGATGCTCGAAAAACCTGTCTCCATCAACATGCTCAGGCACTGCTGGAACGTGCGCTGATCACACGCTCCGGTGATGGGTATGCGCTGACCGACGCAGGCGTGCGGGCCGCAGCGGCATTCCTGCGGCCACCTGCGCAGGTGGGACGCACGCACCTGCCGCTCACGCCCTTCTGGCTGACAGATGCGCAGATCGAGGCGATTTCGGGTTGGTTCCCGAAATCCCACGGCAAGGCCCGTCTGGATGACCGCCAGATTTTAAGCGGCATCGTGTTTGTGTTCCGCGAGAACCTGATGTGGGGGCAGGCCCCCGCAGAATATGGCGGCGAACTGGCATTGCGCCGCCGCTTCACCCAGTGGTGCCAGTCGGGCGTGATGGATAACGCCCTGGGCCACCTCTTTGAACAGGACGGAGATGGACAGCTTCGGCTGGTGGTTACGACCGCCATGCTGATGCGGCACCGCAGCGGTGCCCACGCCATTGCGCGAGGCTACCTGCCGACCTTCGCCCCGATTGATGAAATGGAGGCAGCATGAGCGCCGCCCTGCATACCGTAATCCCGGCGCATCCCGCGCCGGTTGACCGTGCCGTCATGCCCGTCCTGGTCATGGATGCGCTTCACGCGGTTACGGCCGACACGCCGTTCAACCAGCCCGACAGGTTCGATGCCCTGCATCGCGACCTGCTTGACCTGCTGGAAGGTTTTCACCCCGACGCCGACATCGACGAATGCCTGTTCGTCGTCGGCCATCCCATGCACCACATCGCGGGCCGCGAGGAACGCCGCGATGTCATGCTCCAGTTCTTCCACGAACTGCACCCCACCCATCTTACCGCCGGTCAAATCTTCACCGGTCTGGAGACACGCTGATGTCCGCACACACAACACCGCTGGCGTCGCTGAAGCGCTCGATCCGCTCAATGCGCGAAACCGCTGTCCTGCTGCAACACTGCGAGGGCGATATCGCCCTTTCCCAAGAAGACTGGCGCGCCCTGGGTGACTGGCTGCTGCGGCAGGTCATCGAGATCGACGGGGCCGTCGGTGTGGCCGTCGTGTCCGGTCACCTGCCGAACCTGAGCAGCGTCGTGATCGACGGTGACTGTGCGGAGGTCCGGGCATGAACGAAAAAGTCCATGTGCAGATAGGTGATCTGGCGACAGGTGCCCAGACGGTTATCGATCTGGCAACCGGCCGGATGCAGGCCAGTTCCGACGATCTGAATGTGCTGCTGGATCAGACCGACACCAATATGGAAATGGCCGTCGTAGCATTGGAAGGCGGCGATCTGCCTATTGCGGCAGCCTGCGCGGAACAGGCTGCATCCTGTGCCCTGCTGGTGGCCGTCGCGATGCGACGCATGGCGCGGGACATCCCGCCTGTGCAGGAGCGCCACTGATATGACCTGCACTGCATATTGCAGCAGGGATGGGGTCATCGGCATTGCCGATGGCCTCCACTTCCCCGATGCCTGCCTGCCCATCGCTGTCGGATCGCGCGGGCACCTTTCATTCCAGATTGAGGAACTGGGCGAACGCACCCGCAAGGGCCGCGCCTGGCGCGTGCCCGGCGTGACCGGCTGGGAGCGCGATCACGTGGCCTACACCGCCGTGCAGATATTCGCCGCCACCATTCTGACCCGTAACGCCAGCTTGCGCCGCTGGCCCATGAAAGCCGCTGAAAATGTCTGAAACGATCACACCTGATATGGAAATCTACGTCCCCTCCCGCGAGGGAACCGTGCCCAACGTGAGCGGGGGGCAGACCGCCCGCAGTTGCGTCCAGGTGCGTTGCCTGATCCAGCACGATATCACCGTGCGCCTGGTTGAAGGGGCACGCGCGCTGCGCGACCTGATGGCCGAACAGAAACAGCGTTTCCTGGCCGAAGCCGAACTGTATGTCCGCTCGATGATGGCGCAGTATAATGCCAACCCCACCGGAAAACGGGGTGGGTTCGTCATTGTTTCCTACGACGATCTGATGAAAGTTGAACTGTCCGTCACGGATTATCGCGCTGTTGACGGTGCGGTGGTGGCTGCGCAGGCGCTGGTCAGCGAGGTGCTGAACGACCTGACCGAGCAACTGGAGCCGTGGGTGCGTGAACTGCTCGACAACGCGTTCAACCGCGACGAGAAAACCGGCAGGATCAACGTGGACCGTCTCCAGAGCCTGCGGAAAGTCGATATCCCGCACCCCAAATGGCCCCAGACGTGCGAGGCGATTTCCGACAGTATCCGCATTGCCGGATCGCGGTCCTATTTGCGGTTTTACGAACGGGAGCGCCGCGATCAGCAGTTTACGGCGATCAGTCTTCAATTTTCGGCACTGTGAGGGCATGATGAAAAGCGATCCGAAACGCGGCGCGATCTACGCCAAACTGCACATCGCCCGCAAGGAATTGGGCCTGCCGGACGACGCGTATCGCGACATCCTGCATCGCCTGACCGGCCATTACAGCGCACGGGATGCCAGCACATCTGCACTGGAAACGGTCCTGGCGCATTTCCGCACGTTGGGGTGGAAGCCTAAGAAGGGCAGCCTGTCCAGCAGCGACAAGCCACACGTGCGCATGATCTACGCGATCTGGAAAGACATGGGGCCATTTCTGAAAAGCAGCGGCACACGCGAGGCTTTGCGCGCCTATGTCCAGCGGCAGACCGTGACGCCGGAACACCCTGACGGCATTTCGGCGCCAGAGTTCCTGGACGGCGTGCAGGGGCGGAAGGTGATTGAGGGATTGAAGCAGTGGAAAGCGCGGCTTGAGAGGGGCTTAAAATGACGAATATCTATCCATGGCTGGCCGCAGCAATAATGGTCATTGCGGTTGCTTTCACAGTATGCGTGGCCAACAGTCGCAATTTCATGATGATGCTATGCGCGGCGTTGGTCAGCATCATTGCGATGGTTCTCATATTCGGCTTGCGGGCCGATTAGTAACCTCACATGCAGAGATTACAGAAACCGCCCCTATCCGGGGCGGTTTTTTCGTTTACAGACGTTGCAGGATGCCTGATTTATAAAAGGACATTGTGATAATGACTGATGATCTGAACGACCTGCGCGGCAAAATCCGTTCGATTGTCCGGCAAAGTGTCATTGCTGGGCGACATGCGACCAGCAGCGAGGACGCGGCGCGCATTCAGGATCAGATGATCGCGGCGAGCGAAAGCACGATCCTGCTGGATATCGCGGCAATTCTGGAAAAACGTGGTAAAGAGTGACATGACCATTCGCCCACCCGCACAGATTGACTGGATCGTTGCTGATGTCGGAGAAGACATGGCGCTGTCTTTTGTCGAAAGTGCATGCGGACGGCGTATATGGGTGCCGCGTGAATGGCGCGGGTCTGATCTGGCCATGACATATGGCGAAGACATTGCCCGGTGTCTGTCCAGCCACTATGGCGGCGAATACATCAAGATACCGATCTGCCGCGCGTGGCGTATCCTGATGTATCGCAAGATGGGCCTGTGTATTGACGATATCGCGCATCGGGCAGGTGCTGATCGGTCATGGGTCAAGAAAGTGCTGGCCAACGGTCCGTATATTCCGCCGCCGCAGCGGGCGACCTACCGCAATGATCCGGCCCAGCTTCCCCTGCTCTGACTGACGGGGCGCTTTGTCGCCCGTGAAGCCCCTCGCATGTCGCGCGTAACCTGCCGACATGCAGACCAACTTCCTCACAATCACAGATTTTACCCTTGGCGAAGAGGGTCTGTACCAATGTCGCATGGACGACGGCGGTAACTGGACCGGCGGTGCGCAGGGGCATGGTATGTTGGTGGGCAGCATGCGCGGCATCTCGGCTGCGACCATGGCGCGCTGGATGGGTGGCAATCCCGCACAGGTGACGCGCAAGGTGATGCAGTCCATCGACGTGCCAACCTTTCGTGCCATCGCCCGTGCGCTTTACTGGCGTCCGCTGAACTGCGACCTGCTGCCCGCAGGCATCGACGCCATGACGTTCGATTTCGGTTTCAACGCGGGGATCCGTGTCGCCGCGCGCCAGTTGCAGGCGGCCGCCGGGTTGAAGGGCGCGGCCCTCGACGGTGATATCGGACCCGCCACCATTTCCGCCGTGCTGGACACGATGAACAGTCCCGCAGGACCGCGCCTGATCGGCGCGCTGGGCGACATGCAGGCCGCGTATTACCGGAACTGCCGCCTGTTCGCCGTCTGCGGCGACGGCTGGATTGACCGCACCAACCGGCGCGAGGCGCTGGCCAACACACTGGCGCAGCAGTCCGCCAACGCGTGACCCCATACGGTCATGCGGGCGCGCATGGCCGTTTCTGCTCCGGCGAGGACGCAGCGCCATCTTTTGGGAAAACCCATGTCCTTCAAATGGAAATCCATCCTGCCGGGGATCGTCAGTTTCTTCGGCAACCTGGGCAGCGGTTCGGCCAGCAGCAAGCTGGCCAACTACGAGACCGCAGCACAGACCGCGGTAAAGGCCGCCGTCACCAAGGTTGACGACGGCATCGGCTGGCTCCAGGCCGCGTTCAACCAGTGGGAAGACAGCAACCCGCTGGCAAAGGAAGCCATCACGGGTGCGACCGACCTGCTGAAGGCGCTGGGCATCCAGGTGCCCGATGAAAACGCGGTGGTCACGCATGTGAAGGCCGCCGTGGCCGATCTGGCAGGCATCTTCGTGCCGCAGACCACCACGGCGTCCACCACGGCGACAGGCACCACAGCGACGGACACCACGGCGCAGGCTGCAACGGCTCCGGCCGCTTCCTGATCCGTGGCAGCGATGATGAACCCGGCCGCGCCAGGCGTGACGCCCACGTTGCTGATCGTCCTGGTGCTGGTCGGGGTCATCATCGTCCTCGGCTTTGTCCTGGTCATGTCCCGTCACCGCAACCTTGCCATCCGGCACGAGGCGCTGGCGCAGGATGTCGGCACGCTCAAGGCCACGATGACTACGGTATCCGCCCGGCTGACCGAGATCAGCCAGGACGGCAAGCACAACACCGAACTACTCCACACCATCATTCGCGGAACCATTGAATCCGCCAGCGGGAAATGAACATGAGCGCCGCCAATGCCCTGATTGAAGACCGTCGCCTTCGCATCCTGAAATCCCTTGAGGAAATGCAGGACCGCCGTCTGAACGAGGACGTGCTTGTGCGCATGATCGCCGCAAGTGGCCAGTCCATCGACATCGACACCCTGCGTGCCGACCTGACGTTCCTCCAGCACCAGGCATGCGTATCCATCGAGAAGCTGCCCCGCATGCACGGCGACCTGTGGGTGGTCAACATGACGGGCATCGGCACCCGCGTGGCGGACGGCGTGCAGCACCTGCATGGCGTGGCCCGGAACCTGATGTTCTGACATGGGCCGTCCATCCTCCATCGAGCGCGAAGACGAGGAAATCCGCGAGGAAATCGCGAAAGCCCGTGCGCACGGCATGACGATCGACGAAATCCTCGCCCTTCTGCGTGAAGGATACGGCAAGGATTTCAGTCGCAGCGCCATGGGCCGCCATTGCCAGAAGTTGGACAAACTGGGGCAGAAAGCCCGCCGGTCGCGCATGGTGGCCGAAGCACTGGCGCGCCAGATGGGCGATGCATCCGCGCCGGGCGGAAACCGTACAAACTGCTACGCGTCACGTTCGACGATGCGCTGAAGGCTGGCCTTTACCGCAAGATATGCGAGCGCAAGGGCGAGGAATGGACCGCCGAGAAAGAAGCAGCATGGCGTCAGGAAATCATTGATGCCTATGGCGACGCGGCGGACGAAGAGCTGTTTTGCATTCCATCGCCGAGCACCGGCAGCGCGATCCCGCTGGCGCTGATCGAAGCGCGGGAGGTTCAGGGCACTCCGGTTGTCCGCTGGGCGCAGAAGACGGAATTCACGCTGCTGGACGAGCATGTGCGCGAAAGCGAGGCGCTACGGTTCTGTGAAACCGAACTGCTGCCACTGCTGGAAGAACTGGACCCGCAGGTTCCCCATGCGCTGGGGCAGGACTTTGCCCGTAACGGCGACCTTAGCGTGATCTGGTCGCTTGCCATTGAACGCTCCCTGCTGCGGCGCACGCCCTTCCTTGTTGAACTGCACAACATCCCGTTCGAGCAGCAGCGCCAGATCCTCTGGTACATCATTGACCGCTTGCCCCGCTTTCGCGCGGGCAAGCTGGATGCGCGCGGAAACGGACAGTGGCTGGCCGAAGTGACCGTGCAGAAATACGGCAGCCGGATCGAGGCGGTGATGCTGTCCGAAGCCTGGTATCGGGACAACATGCCCCCGTTCAAGGCGGCGTTCGAGGACGGTAACATCACCGTGCCAGCCGATAGAGGCGTGCAGGACGATCTCCGGTCGCTGAAGATCGTGCGCGGCGTGATCCGCGTGCCGGAACAGCGTGTCACCCAGAAGGGCGGCGCGAAACGCCACGGCGACGCCGCCATTGCGGGCGCGCTGGCCTATGCCGCCAGTCGCGCCGATCCCGAGGAATACGGCTATCAGGCCGCGCCTCGCAATTCCATCACAACAGACCATGACCCCGACAGTCCGGCAGATGACGCGCCGGATGATGACGATATGGGGATTGGCATGCGCGGGAGTGTTGATTTTTGAGTTACATCACTTGGATTGCCCGCGCGTTCGTCGCGGCCGTCAAGGGTGCCATTTTCATGGTGATCCGGCGCGATGCGGAGAACACGCAGAAGACAGCGGACATGAAGGCTACCGTGAAGGCCGTGCAGGAAACCACTGCCACGGAAGCCGCCATGGATCAGGCGGCGGCAGACGCCCCCACCACCGACGCGGCGCTGGACGCCCGGCTGCGCGGGGGGACGGCATGATTGGCTGCTGCTATTCCCCGCCACCGCGCGGGCCGCGTCCGGGCACGGTTGCGCTGTTTATTGTGGCGGGCGCGCTGATTGTTTCGGCTCTCGCTGGCTGCACGCAACCGGTCGTGCGCCCCCAGTGCATCCCTCTCAAAGCCGTCTCAAAGGCCGATGAGAACACGCTTGCGGATGAACTGGACGCCACCCCCGACATGCCTGCGCTCCACGACATGGCCCGCGACTGGGTGCGGATGCGTGATGAGGACCGCGTGTGTCTCAAGAAGGCCCGCAGCCGTGAATGATCCGTGGAATGACACGGCGCTGATCGAACTGGCCGAGATGGAAGTGCGGGAAGTGGTGATTTCTGGCCGCTCCTATGAATGTCGGAATGTCGCGATCCAGTTCCGTCGCGGCCACTACGAGATGTCCCATCCGTCCGAGACATGTCCGACGGGCCGTATCTTTCTGGAAATGCGCAGCCGCCGTGAACAGGCCGGCGAATGGGTGGCGGCGGCAGTCCAGAACCACATGCGCGACCTGCGGGCTGCGGCACGATCATGAGCCGGACATCACGCAAGGCACGGCGCATCGTGGCGGCTGTCGCCATGTTCCCACGCCAGTGCATCCAGCCCGATACACGGCTGGATGACCTTGGACTGGACATGCTGGACCGCATCGAAATCGTGGTCGCAGCGGAACGCGCCACGGGCGGCTTCGTCCAGGGCGAAAATGAATGGCAGACGGTGGGCGACGTGATCGCCGCCTGTCATGCCGCCGTGATTTATGGGGAATGCCACCATGGCGCAGATACTTGACCAGTTTGGCAACCCGATCCCGCCATCCAGTTTCGCCCCGGATGTATCTGGTCCCACCATGCTGGGCGACCGACCCGCCGTCGCCAGCAATACTGTCCGTGGTCTGGACCCGGCCACGCTGGGACAGGCCATGCGCGCCGCCGATCAGGGCGAAAGCCTGCTGTGGATGGAAATTGCCGAGGAAATCGAGCGCCGGGACGGCCATTACCTGGGCGTTCTGAGCACGCGCAAAAGCACGGTGGCCAACCTGCCCATTACCGTCACGCCAGCGTCGGACAAGCCCGCGCACAAAAAGCATGCCGCGTTCGTACAGGACTGGATTGACCGGGGGATCCTCGAAGCCGCCGCGTTTGACATGCTGGACGCCATCGGCAAGGGGCGGTCCACCCATGAAATCTGCTGGCATGCGGAGGCCGGGAATTACTGGCCGGAGCAGCTCGTGTTTCGTCCCGCGCGCTGGTTCGAAGTTTCGCCGCAGGATGGCAACACGATCCTGATGCGTGACGTGAACACCATCGGCGCACCGCCCAGCACGCCGGACGGCCTGCAACAGATCGGTTTCAGCCCGCTGGAACCGCACCGCTTCGTCAATCACGTCCATCCGCTGTGGTCGGGATTGACCATGCACGCCGGACTGTCGCGCCTGGCGGCATGGTATGTGATGTTCAAGATGTTCACGGTGCGTGACTGGGGCATTTTCGTGCAGAATTACGGGCTGCCGATCCGGCTGGGTCGGTATGGGCCTGACGCCTCATACCAGGACAGGGCCGTGCTGTGGCGCGCGGTGTGTGACTTTGCCGGGTCGCTGGGCATCATGGTGCCCAAGGGCATGGATTTCGAGTTCGTGGAACCCAAGAACGGCGCGGGCAGCAATGACGTCCATCAGCGCCGTGCCGAGTTCTGCAATTCCGAAATGAGCAAGGCCGTGTTGGGACAGACCGGCACGACCGACAGCAAACAGGGGGCGCACGCGTCCGGTGCGATCCACCGGATGGTGCAGGAGGATATCGAACGTCGCGACGCCGGGCTTTTGTCCGTCACCGCGACGCGACAGATCGCCGTGCCCATGGTGGCGTTTTCCTTTGGCCCGCAGGACAAATACCCGTTCATCCGCTTCGGCCGCCCTGACGAAGTGCCGCTGGAGGAACTGGTGAAGCTGATCCAGTTCGCCGGACCGCAGGGCCTGAAGTTCCGCGCCCAGGACTTCTATGACCGCACGGGCCTGAAGGCACCGCAGGAAGGGGATGACGTGTTCGGCCTGGTTGCCCAGGCACAGCCGATCCAGCCCGCGCATGTGCTTCCTGCCCAGGACAAGCCCGCGCAGGACATGCCGCCCAAGGCCCCGCCGCCCACAACGTCCAGCCCGCTGGCGGATGACCAGCAGGAAATCACCCTGCATACCCGCGTCGGCAGGCTGTTGAGCCGTCATGTCCGTGCCAACGGGCCGAACATCATCAGCCTGATGACCCAGAGTCTGGCGCGTGATGCCGAGGCTGGCCTTGCGCAGATGACGGACGCCGTGCGGGCCGAAGTGGAAAAGGCCGGTTCCATGGACGATCTGGAAGCGAAGCTGAAGGACATGGACCTGCCCCACGCGCAGTTCCAGCAGGCCATGCAGGTGGCGCTGATGGTGTCGGAACTGGCAGGCGAGGCCGAGGTGCTGGACGAAATGGCGCGCAATGGCTGACACGGCCGTCAGCGCCGCCAAGCTGCCGCCCCGTGATGCGCTGGCCTTCCTGCGCCAGAAGGTGCCCGTGCCCGCCGCGACATGGACCGACCTGTGGCAGGAGGCCCATTCCGTGTCGTTCGCCGTGGCCGGTGCCACGTCAAAGGCCATGGCACAGGACTTCCGCAATGCGGTGATCCGCACGAAGGAGGCGGGCGGCACGCGGCGCGAGTTCCAGAAGGAATTCGACGCCATCGTGAAGCGGTACGGCTGGGAACATACCGGCACGCCGGGCTGGCGCGCGTCCATCATCTACGACACCAACATCACCACGGCCTATGCCGCCGGACGCTACCGGCGCATGACCACGCCGGAATCACTGGCGCTGTATCCATACTGGCGATACCGGCATCACACCTGCCAGCATCCGCGACCGCAGCACCTGGCATGGGACGGCATGATCCTGCGCGCGGATGATCCGTTCTGGAACACCCATTACCCGCCCAACGGCTGGCGCTGCCACTGCACGGTGGAAGTGGTGTCCCAGCGCATGCTGGATCGCAACGGGTGGCAGGTCTCCGCAAGCCCCGTGATCGAGACGCGCCCATGGCGCAACCCGCACACGGGCGAAATCCTGCACGTTCCGGTCGGTATCGACCCCGGCTTTGCCTACAATCCCGGCAAGGCATGGCTGATGAACGAAGGCGCGCGGGTGATTACCGATCCCCTGCCGAAGCTGCGCCCCGTCCTGCCGCCCGCGCAGGATGCGGGACCGGCCCGACCGATCACGCAGCCGCCGCGTCCGGCGATACCTGCAACCCCGGAACCGACGCCCCGCGTCTCGCCCCGCGTCCAGGCGCAGCAGGACGCGATCGTCGGGCTGCTGCACGCGCCGATCGGCACAGTGGAGGCCGGGACGCTGCCCGATCGTGTGCGCGTCGAACTGGGAGGACAGCACGACGGTGTCCTGCTGTCTGGCGCAACAGTGGAAAAACAGCGCAATCATCATCCTGAACTGACGGATCAGGATTACCGCGCATTGCCGGAAATCCTGGCCAACCCGATGATCGTGGCGCGCCAGGCCGACCGCCGTATCCTGCTGTTCCGCTGGATGGACAGGCTGTATCGCGTGGCGATCAAAACCACGGGCGACGGCAGCGAGAATTACCTGACGTCATTCCACCGCACGAACCCGGATGCCGCGCGCAAGGCCCTGCGCAAGCTGTCCATTGTGCATGGGACGATCGAGGATGTGGAGGAACGGTAACGGCGCGCAGCGTGGGGCCAGCCACAAACCCCACAAGCGGTACGGTCCCGAAAGACCGCCCTACGGCAGGCTGATTTACACCGTGTCCCTGCGCGCCGCGTCCTGAATATAGATCCGCTGAAGGAAGATTTCCACCATGGCGTTCATTTCCGTCTCCGGTGACACCGGCCCCATCCAGTCCGCCCTGGACGCCATCGCCGCCATCGGCACGCGGCCGCAGGCCGTGCTGGAAAGCATCGGCCTGGAACTGCACGACAGGACCGTGCGGCGCATGGAACAGGGCATCGATCCGCGCGGCATCCGGTGGGAGACTTACGCGCCGCTTAACCCGCTCTATCAGGAGAACAAGGAAACCACGCATATCCTGATCGAGAGTGGTGCCCTACGGGACGACATCCATTCCGAAGTCGAGGGGAATGCCCTCCTGGTCGGCACTGACCTGATTTATGGTGCCATCCATCAGTTTGGCGGCGTGATCCGGCCGAAGAGCGCACCGGCCCTGACATTCGAGATGGGGGGCGAGATTTTCCATCGTGGCAGCGTCACGATCCCCGCGCGCCCCTACCTTGGTCTAGGCGTGGGCGACGAGGCCGCGATCATCGTTCGGCTGGACGAATTCCTGTCCCTTGCAATGCGCAGACGCTAGTGCGGATCGGCTTTCTGGTTTTAAGAGACCCGTAAGAGGGTTTAAGAGGGGGCAGGACGCGTTTTTACGCTACCCACGTCCGATTGAGCGTCCATAATCGCCGCATGCGCCTGTAGGGCGAAAAATCTGCATTCCCCCTTTTCTGCCATCATGGGCGACATGACGCCCGTGATGGCCCGCTTCAATGCCCGGCATCCTTGCGGGCAATGAGCGAGACCATTCACCTTTTCACGGCGCTGCCGCCTGCCACCGATGGCAAGGCACCCGAGTGGATACACCTGGTCCCCAGCGGCACGTTCAAATGTCGCGACGGGCGCGGGCCGTTCAGGCTGGCCAACCCGCAGGACGTGATTACCCATTCCATGCAGGACGGGCGCATCCACCTGCCGCTGGACGAAAACCATTCCACCGACCGCGCGGCCACCGCTGGCGGCTCCGCGCCTGCCATTGGCTGGATCGAACAGTTGGAAGCACGGCCGGATGGCATCTGGGGGCGTGTAGACTGGAACCAGTCAGGCAAAACCCTGGTGGCGGATCGTGCCTATTCCGGTGTGTCGCCCGCCATCGGGACCACGCCGGATGGCGTCGTGACCCGGATCGCGCGGGCATCGCTGACCAACCTGCCAAATCTCACCCTGACATCCCTACATAACCAGGAGACGGGCATGAAGCTCGAAGACATCGCCAAGGCGCTCGGGCTTTCAGCCAGCGCCACGATGGATGAAGTCATGGCTGCGCTGAAACGTGCGCGCGGCTTTATTTCCACCCACACGGCACTGGCCGAACTGGCGCGGGCGGACAGCGATGCCCCGGCGGAACAGATCGTCTCCGGCCTGCGGGTGCGCGTGCTGGCGGAAGATGCCCACACCCAGCGCATCAAGTCGCTGGAAACCGAGAACGCGGACCTGCGCCAGAAGGCTGCCGATGCCTTCATCAGCGTGGCGGCCGCGAAAAAGGTCATTTCCGCCGAACTGAAGCCGGAACTGGTCAGCCTGCACATGCAGAACCCCAAGGCGGCCGACATGTGGATCAAGAGCCTGCCCGATGTTCCTGGGGCCAGCGCCCCGGCGGGCACGCTGCACCTGCATAACCAGACACCGCCCACGTCCGGCGATCAGGTGGACACGGACATGGCGGGCATGATGGCCGATTTCGGCGTGACGGAAGAAGACGTCAAAAAGCACGGAGGGAAGCATGGCGCTTAATCGCGATCGCGCCCTGGACGAAATCAAGGCGGCCATCGGGCCTGAGTTCGGGCACAGCACCGCCGTTGGTTTCCGCGTCTATCGCGGTTCCATCGTCGCAGTGTGCCAGGACGGTACCATCCTGCCCGCAGCCAGCGCCAACCCGCCGTCGCCCATGGTGGCCATTGCCGGGGTCTGTCGTGATTTCCGCGACAATACCGGAACTGGCGTCGTGTCGGACATGGTGGGGGACGAGCCGGTGCATGTGATGCGCCGCACCTTCGCGCTGCCGTTCGACGTGGCCCCCACATGGGCCAACCTCAACGCCCCCGTTTACGCGGTGGACGATGAAACCGTGACGCTGACGGAAAACGCCGGGACCGAAGCGGCCCCCGTCAACCGTCTCCAGGTCGGAACGCTGGTTGGCTTCGACCTTTCTGGCACCCCTTACGTGAAGATCGGATAAGCCCGCATGATCACTGTCGGCTACGTCAAGGCACTGGACACCATGGTGAGCCTTGCCTTCAACAAATACCTGAACGCGGCGGCACCGTCGTACAAACCCTTCACGATGGAAGTGCCGTCGTCTTCCGGGGCCAATTTCTATCCCAAGCTGTCGGAACTGCCCGGCTTCCGCAAATGGATCGGGGCGCGGGTCGTGCATCGTCTCGATGCCGCAGCGATGTCCATCAAGAACGAGCCGTACGAGCAGACCATCAGCATCAGCCGTGATGACATGGAGGACAAGAACGTCGGGTTCCTGTCGGTCGCGGTGGCGCAGATCGGAGCAGATGCGGCGGAACTGCCTGACAAGCTGGTCTATGAACAGCTTCAGGCCGGTTTCAAGAAGAAGTGCATGGACGGCCAGTATTTCTTCGATTCCGACCACGAGACGTGCGACGAAAACGGCAATACCGTCAGCTACAGCAATGTCGGCATGCCGCAGGAGGGTGAGACGGCAGGCCCGTGGTGGTATCTGTTCGACAACACCCAGCCGCTGAAGGCGATGATTTACCAGCCTCGCCGTCCGTTCACGATCACCGCGAAGACGAAACTGACGGACGGCAACGTCTTTAACGAGGCCGAATTCGTATGGGGTGCTGATGGCCGATGCGCCGCAGGCTTTGGCATGTTCCAGCTTGCTTACGCCAGTTGCCGCCCGTTGAACGCCACCAGTTTTGCCGATGCCGTCTCCGCCATGGGCATGCTGCGCCGTCGGGACGGAACGCCTTATGGCATTTCCCCCAGCCAGCTTGTCGTGCCGAAGAACCTTGAATCGGCAGGACGTGCCCTGCTGAAGGGTGGCTTCATTCCGACCCTGGCACCGGACGGAAAGACATGGATTCCCGGTTCCAACCAGTGGGAGAAGGCCGCCGAACTGGTAATCGCGCCCCGTCTCTCCTATGCGAACGGAGGCTGATAAATGACCCGTAAGATCGAAACTCCCCGTGAGGACGAAACGGGCGCTGATGCGGCGCTGGCCCTGAAGGACGAAGCTGCCGCCCGCAAGGCGTTTGCCGAAGGTGTCGCGATCCGTGGCAAGGATGGCGGCGCGCGGATGGTGTCGCCCGGTCATGTCATCATTGAATTGCCCCGGGTTTTGTGGAGACGTTTTTTATCTGATTTAAGCGGCTAATGCATGTGATTTCTGTTGTGCATAAAAGCGTGCCTC
>NZ_JABJWD010000096.1:0-4000 GCF_013155425.1 Gluconacetobacter entanii
CACCGCCACAGCGTCACCTCGTTCAGGCGACGGCCCAGCAGGATATAGAGCGCAACCCCACCCCACAGCAGCAGGCCCACCCCCTCCAGCAGCAGGTGCGGCACCCGCGCGCCCACCACCGGCACCATTTCAGGTTCCCACAGCAGGACACCACCGATCAGCACCGCCGCACCAAGCAGGTAGGTGGCGGAGCAGAATGCGATGATCTGCGCCACCTCCAGCGGGCGCAAGCCCCAGTTGCCGTACAGGCGGAACCGCACCGCAGCCCCGGAGATGGCCGAAAAGCCAAGGTTGTGCGACAGGACATAGGAACAGAACGCCGCAAAGGCGGTGCGCCGGAACGGCATCGTGCGCCCGATCTGGCGCACCGCCAGCCAGTCATAGAAAGACAGCACGACATAGGACAGGACGGTCATCCCCGCCCCCGCCCACAGGGTGGCGGCCGGAATTCCCGCCAGCGCGTGACGGATATCCGCCCAGTGCAGGTGGCGCATCTCCCGCTGCACGACGATGATGGCGGCAACCATCAGCACCAGCCCCATGGCATGGGGAAGGTGCCGCAGCCACCTGCGCAGTCCCGTCACCTCCTTCCCCCCGGCGGCGGGAGACGATCCGGGCTGGCGTGACGGGGGCAGGCCGGGCGTCACGGAAAATACGGTCCCATCGGACGCGAAATCATCGCACGTGCAATCTCTGCCACGCCTACGATTGTGCGACCTGCGACGCGCTTCGGGTCAGCGCCGCCTCGATCAGGGCGACCGTCTCGCTGGCGCCATAAAGGGCGATGAAAATCCCGAAACGCGGCCCCTCCTTCTGCCCGAGCAGGACTTCGTAAAGGCAGCCAAACCAGCTACGCAGAGGCTCGAAGCCATGCCGCTTGCCGATCTCGAACACCAGGTTCTGGAAATCGTCGGGCGTGGCGGTGGCCGCATCCATCCCGCGCAGGGCCTCCGCCAGATCGGACAGGGCGGCGGTTTCCTTGCCCTCGGGCGCACGGTAATGTTTCGTCGGCCGCACGAAATCGGCGTAGTAGACGATCGCATGGTCCACCAGCCGCGCCAGCATCGGATCGCGCGTGGGCGAGGCATCGGCGTCATAGCGCTGGATGAACTTCCACAGCACGTCCGGCGTTTCGGCATTGGCCACGCTGGCGAGGTTGAGCAGCATGCCGAACGTGATCGGGCTGCCCGCATTGGCGGGGATGTGGCCTGCATGGATGAACCATGCCGGGTTGGTCCACAGCGCGGGGTCATCCACCTCCTGCGCCGCCAGCGCGCGCGTCACATTGGCGAAGTATTCATCCGTCGCCTTGGGGATCACGTCGAAAAACAGGCGCTTCGCCCGCTGCGGGGCGTTGAACATATACTGCCCCAGGCTTTCGGGCGGGGCATAGCGCAGCCATTCCTCCACCGAAATGCCGTTGCCCTTGGACTTGGAAATCTTCTGCCCGTTTTCATCAAGGAACAGTTCATAGGTCAGGCCCGCCGGGGCGCGGCCGCCAAGGATGCGGCAGATCCTGCCCGACAGGCGCACGCTGTCGATCAGGTCCTTGCCCGACATTTCGTAATCGACACCCAGCGCATACCAGCGCATGGCCCAGTCGGCCTTCCACTGCATCTTGGCATGGCCGCCGGTGACCGGGGTTTCGAACGTCTCGCCGTCCTCATCGGTCCAGCGCACGGTGCCCGCGACCGGGTCGATCGCATCCATGCGCACCTGCATCACCTGCCCGGTGCGCGGATGGATCGGCAGGACGGGGGAATAGGTGGCGCGCCGTTCCGCCCCCAGCGTGGGGGCGATGACGGCCACGATCTCGTCATGCACCTCCAGCACGCGTTTCAGGGCCGCGTCGAAACGCCCCCCTTCGTAATAGGTGGTGGAGGACGCGAATTCGTAATCGAAGCCGAAACTGTCGAGGAAGGCCTGAAGCCGGGCATTGTTGTGGGCGGCAAACGATTCATGCGTGCCGAACGGGTCGGGCACGCGCGACAGTGGCCGGCCGATATACTGGCGCAGCATGTCCTGGTTGGGGACATTGTCGGGCACCTTGCGCAGGGCGTCCATGTCATCGGAAAACGCCAGCAGGCGCGTCGGCTTGCCCGTGATGGCGGTAAAGGCTTGGCGGACCCATGACGTGCGCGCGACCTCGCCAAACGTGCCGATATGCGGCAGGCCAGATGGCCCGTATCCCGTTTCCAGCAGGACGGGACGTTCGGCGCTGACGGGCCTGTCGCCGACATGGGCCGCGAGTTTTGCGGCTTCCTCGAAAGGCCATGCCTTGGGCAGCGGGGAGGAGGGAATGCGATACTGTTCTGACATGGGGCCGAAAGCTATGAATTGCGGAAGGGCGGGTCAATCATCACCTTACACCATAATCGGCACCAAAGATAACTTCCGTTACAGGGAACAGGCGACATCGGGGCACATGTGCCCTATATGTTCACGATCATGACAGCCCCACCGTCCCTGCCGGATACCGCGCCTGCCCTGATCGTCAGACATGACGCCTGTTCGGTCCTGACGCCCGACGGGGAGATCCTGTCGCTTTCGCATGACGAGGTGCGGCGCGAACTTGCGCACTGGCCCGCGCCCGTGGTCATCCATGCGCCCGCCACCGCGCGCCGCCTCGACCTGCCGCCACCGGGGCAGCCCACGCCATGGCTGGACCTGCTGGAACTGTTCGCCTTCGCCATGCCCGCGCGGACCGTGCCGCCTACGGTGCGTGGACTGGCCCGCGCGCTGGATTTCCCGCTCGCCCGTATCGAAAGTGCGGAGGCCGACCTCCTGCTGGACATGGCCGACGACCTGCTCGGACGCATCGCGCGCCAGCACGATGGCCCGCATGGCCCGATGATGGCGGCGCTGGCGTTCAAGATGCGCCAGATGGGCTGGGCCTGGGGGGAGAGCGTGTGCCACGCGCTGCGTGTCGGGGCGGAGATCCCGGCCGAACAGATCCAGCCCAATGACGCCATCCGCGTCTGGCGCACCCTGCCCAAGTGGGAGGATACCGCCCCCCGGCCGCCGCCCGGCCCGCATCCCGTCACCCCAGCGGAGGCCCGCGCCCGCCTGACCGAGATCCTTGGCCCCAATGCGCGCACCCGTGCGGGGCAGGCGGATTTTGCGGACGTGGCCACCGCCGCCTTCGCCCCGCGCGCGCAGCAGGGCGCACCACACATGGTCCTGGCCGAGGCCGGGACCGGCACGGGCAAGACGCTGGGCTATATCGCGCCATCGAGTGTGTGGGCCCGGCGCAATGACGCCGCCGTATGGATCAGCACCTATACCCGCCACCTGCAGCGCCAGATCGAATCGGAACTGTCGCGGCTGTATCCCGAACCCGCCGTGCGGCGCGAACATGTCGTGATCCG
The DNA here is from genome assembly GCF_013155425.1 of Gluconacetobacter entanii. Classification (NCBI taxonomy): domain Bacteria; kingdom Pseudomonadati; phylum Pseudomonadota; class Alphaproteobacteria; order Acetobacterales; family Acetobacteraceae; genus Gluconacetobacter; species Gluconacetobacter entanii. Next base: position 3,369 of record NZ_JABJWD010000096.1, read on the forward strand.
CAAGGGGCGGGAAAATTACCTGTGCCTCCTCAACATGGAGGAGTCGGTCAACATCGCCCTGTCACGCGGCCCCAAGGCGGCAGGCGCGATGATCGGGCTGTGCCTGATCGCCCGCTGGGCAATGGCCAGTGGCGATGGCGACATCGCGGGCGGCGACCTGCCGGGGTGGTTTGGCGACCTGTTCGGGCGCGGCCTGCTGGCGGGAATCGCGGACCGGCGGGGGGAATGCATCCATGGCGCCTGCCCGCATTACCAGCGCTGCTTTGTCGAACATTCCATCCGCCGCGCCCGCACGGCCGACCTTGTGATCGCAAACCATGCCCTCGTCATGTCGCAGGCGGCATGGCACGCGCTCGATGGGGCAGGCACCGGCAGCGAGGACAATATCCCCACGCGCTATGTCTTTGACGAAGGCCATCACCTGATGGATGCCGCCGACAGCGCGTTTTCCACCGAACTGTCGGGGCTGGAGGCGGCCGAACTGCGCCGCTGGCTGCTGGGGGCGGAAGGGGCGCGGTCGCGCGCGCGCGGGCTGAAGCGGCGGCTTGATGACCTTGTGGTTGGCATGCCGCAGCTTGAAACCCCACTGGATGCCGCGCTGATGGCCGCCCACGCCCTGCCCGCCCCCGGAT
>NZ_JABJWD010000097.1:0-472 GCF_013155425.1 Gluconacetobacter entanii
CTACCTTTCGCGGCTGATGTCCTCGCGCAAGTTCCTCAGCCTGCGCGACCTCGCCGCCAAGATGGCAAAGCGCCTGCCCGACCGGCTGGAGCGCACGGCGAAGAAGGCCGACGAATATGCGCGCGGCATCATCACCGGCGGCACGCTGTTCGAGGAACTTGGCTTCTATTATGTCGGCCCGGTCGATGGGCATGACATGACGCAGCTTGTCCAGATCCTGCGCAACCTGCGCGACGCGGACGACCTTGGCCCCGTGCTGCTGCATGTCATAACAGAGAAGGGGCGCGGCTATACCCCCGCCGAATCGGCAGGTGACAAGTACCACGCCGTCGCCAAGTTCAACGTTGTCACCGGCGAGCAGAAGAAGGGCCCCGCCGGGCCACCGTCCTACACGTCCGTCTTCTCGCGCGAACTGCTGCGCCAGGCGGAAGCGGACGACCGGATCGTGGCGATCACGGCGGCGATGCCGTCC
>NZ_JABJWD010000098.1:0-886 GCF_013155425.1 Gluconacetobacter entanii
GATCAAGGAGCCGCCGCCGCCACCGCCGCCGCCACCGCCGCCGCCGCCGCCGCCGGTGATCACGCAGCCGCCGCCGCCGTACATCCCGCCGCCGAAGATCCAGGTCCAGGCGCCGCCGCCGCCGATCAAGCACGTGACGCATACGAAGCCGCCCAAGCCCATGCCGCCGGCCAAGGTGACCCCGCCGTCGTCGTCGGATGCGCCGGTGTCCAATGCGCCGCCAGTGCCCGATCACATGGCCGGTTCGTCGCCGCTGAACCATGTGGTGCCCGAATATCCGGAAGAAATGTCGGATGCGGGTCGCGAAGGCGTCGTGACCGTTGCGTGTGACGTTGAAACGACGGGTGCGACCAGCAACTGTCAGGTCATGAGCGTGAAGGGTGGGCAGCCGTTTGCCGATGCCGCGCTGCGTGCCGTGCGTCAGTCGCGTTACGCTCCGGCCGTGAAAAATGGTGTTCCGGTCAAGGAATTTCATCACCTTTATACCATCACATTCAGCCTGAACGACTGAGTGTGGCGGTGTCAGCCAATGTTGCGATGCGGGGGCTCGCAGTCCCCCGCAGCTTCTAAAAACAACACGTCCTGTCTAGAGGATCCTGAGTAAATGATCAGACTGCATCGCAAACACGCTCTCATCACCTCGGCAGCTTTCGCCGCCATGCTGTGCGTTTCGTCTCCGCTTGCGGCGCTGGCGCAGGACGCGGCCCCGGCAGCAGACGCGCCGGCGGTTTCCGCACCCCCGACCGATGGCGCGGGTGCCCCTTCCGCCGCCGCCCCGGCGGACGCGCCGGCCGCCCCGCCTGCTGACGCCGCGGCCCCCGCACCGGATGCAGCGCCCGCGCCGGCCGCCGATGCGCCTGCTCCCGCCCCCGCCGCAGAGGCACCC
>NZ_JABJWD010000099.1:0-11293 GCF_013155425.1 Gluconacetobacter entanii
GGGCAGGGTCGGGTCGGGGGCCACGGGTGGCCTGTCCGACATCATGCGGCGGGGGGGAAGATCCTCCTCGGGCAGGGCGTCGGCAAGGCTGTCATGTCCATGTGCGGAGGGTTCCGCCGACGCCATGGCGGGGGGCTGGGTGCGGGCGCGTATGTTCTGCGCCAGCGCCTGCGTGCCCGCGGCAAGGCGTGCTGGCTGACGCCCCACCGTGCGCAGCGCGCGCCCGATCGCCCGCCATTCCGATAGCGACAGTGCCAGCGCCAGCGGAATCAGCAGCAGCGCCAGCACAAGGCCAAGCAGCCACATGACGGGCCGCCCCCACGCCCCCATCAGGCTGACGCCCGCCTGCAGCGCCATATGTGCAAGGGACAGCCCGACCGCGCCCCCCAGGCCGGAATCGGCGGGCCATTGCGGGTTGGGAAAGGAGGGGAGCATGATCGGCAGCGCCGCGAGCAGCGCGGAGACGACCGGCATCGCCGCAAGCAGCGCGGTGACGCGGATCAGCCCCGATCCCACGCCATTATGGCGGATGATGCGCCATCCCCATGCGATCAGGGCAAGGATGGCCAGCGCACTGGTGACGCCCATGTTCTGCAGCAGGAAGTCCGAGACATAGGCCCCGACCGTGCCCAGCAGGTTGGTCGGCGCCTGCGCGCTGGAGGTATTGGCCGAGGAATCGCGCGGGTCATAGCTCCACAACGCGGCCATCAGCGCGAGGGCGAGCATCCACAGCACGACCCCGCCCGCTTCGGCAAGGCGCCGCAGCAGGCGCGTCCGCGTGGGGCCGGACGTCAGGGACTCGGGGATGAAACGGCCGGAGATCGCCAAAAATCCGTATCCTGCTTGCATGGCCATGAAATCGCGGCATGCAGGCTGCCGGGGTGTGGCCGTCATGAAAAATCCGGGCGGGGTGGGCCGGGCCCAAGCCCATGCACCCCCGCGCAAAGGGGACTATAACGCGGCGATGGCGGGTGAAAGAAGGGCGGTTGCGTCTTTTATGGACGAAATTATCGTGCCCGGCCGTCCTCGTGCCGCCAGACCGACAGGCGTGCCGCGCCATGTTCGCGCTGTGCCAGCAGGTGTTCGGGGGCGATTGGCGGGGCCTCGTCAGCGGCCGTTTCCACGATCACCAGCGCGCCGGGCGCGATCCACCCGCCGCGTTCGAGCGTGGCGAGGGCGGCGGCCGGCAGGTCGCGGCCATAGGGCGGGTCAAGGAACACCAGATCCGCCGCGGCCGCCGCGCCACGGGGGGGCAGGCGCGTCATGTTCCATGCCCGCACCTGCGCCATGGCCTGCGCCCCGCAGGCTGCGATATTGTCGCGCAGGGCCGACAGCGCGTTGCGGTCGCTTTCGATGAACAGCGCACCCGCCGCCCCACGCGACAGGGCCTCCAGCCCCAGCCCGCCGGTGCCCGCGAATCCGTCGATCACCTGCGCGCCCTCGACCCGGTCGCGCCCGGCCCATGGCGCGTGCATCAGCATGTCGAACAGCGCCTGGCGCACCCTGTCTGCGGTCGGGCGCGTCACCCGGCCCGGTGGCGCGCGCAGGGCGCGGCCACGGAAACGTCCGGCGACAATCCTCATGGACGGCCCGTCATGCCCGGCCGTTGCGGCGCGGGCTGGCAAGTCCGGGCACCTGTTCACGCAGGACCTTGCCGGTGACTTCCTCAAGCTCCTCGCGCTCCAGCGTGCCGAGCTGGAACGGGCCATAGGAGGTGCGGATCAGGCGGCTGACATGCAGGTTCAGCCCGCGCATGACCTTGCGGATCTCGCGGTTCTTGCCTTCGCGCAGGGAAACGGTCAGCCACGCATTGTCGCCCCGGCTGGAATCCAGCGCCGCCTCGATGGGGCCATAGCGCACGCCCTCGAACACGCTGCCCTGCGCAAGGTCGGCGAGGCGGTCCTCGTTCACCACGCCGAAGACACGCACGCGGTAACGGCGGATCCAGCCGTTGCTTGGCAGTTCCAGGCGGCGGGCGAGTTCACCGTCATTGGTCAGCAGCAGCAGCCCCTCGCTGTTGAGGTCGAGGCGCCCGACGCTGATGACGCGCGGCATCCCTTCGGGCAGGGAGGCGAACACCGTGGGACGGCCGTCGGGGTCGCGGTGCGTCGTCACCAGCCCGTCGGGCTTGTGATAGCGCCACAGCCGGGTGCGGTCGGGGGCGGCGATGACCTTTTCATCCACCTGCACGATGTCGCCATCGCTGACGAAGGTGGCGGGATGGCGCACGATGTCACCGTTGAGGCGCACGCGCCCTTCCTCGATCATGCGTTCGGCGTCGCGCCTGCTGGCAACGCCGGAACGGCCCAGCCACTTGGCAATGCGGTCGCCATGCGGGGCGGAAGGGGCGGGGGAGGCGTCTTTTGTCATTCTGTGTGTCTCGAAGCGTCGATCAGGGCATCGAACAGGAGGCGGTCGCCTGCCGATATGCCGAATTCGGGATGCCATTGCACCCCGATGCAGAAGGGATGGCCCGGCAGTTCCACGGCCTCGATCACACCATCGGGGGCGACGGCGCTGACGATGGCGCGGCCAGGGGTGGCTATGGCCTGGTGGTGGGACGAATTGACCGCCATGCGGGTGGCGCGCGTGATGTGCGCAAGGCGTGTGCCGGGGACGATGGTGACCTCGTGCCCGGCCTCGTGTCGCGGGTTGGGCTGTTCATGGGGCAGGGGGGCCGTGATGGTGTCGGGGATATGCTGTATCAGTGTGCCGCCCAGCGCAACCGCCAGCAACTGTTCCCCGCCACATATGCCAAGGATCGGCCGCCCCATGCGCAACGCCGCCTCCACCAGCGCCAGTTCGGCGGTGGTGCGCGTGGATTTCGTCGTGACGGTGGGGTGGGCATCGCCGCCATCATACAGGTCGGGCGCGATGTCGAACGCGCCGCCCGTGACGATCAGGCCATCGAGTCGCGCGACCATGGCCGCCGCCTGCGCCGCGTCATGGGGCAGGCCGACCGGCAGCCCCCCCGCCGCCGTGACGGCCTCCATGTAGTTGCAGCGCAGCGCATACCACGGATAGCGTGAATAGCCACCGCGCTGCGGGGGGCAGGGCGGTTCGCAGTCCAGTGTCACGCCGATCAGGGGAGGGGACGTATCCATTCCGTTTCCCTAGAATAATTCGCAAGGAAAGGAAATGCGCCTGCGCCCGTCCCGTGTCGTCCCAACAGGCCCCGCCTAGGGCCGTCCCATTACTGCTGCCCCACGGGGGAGAGGCTGCATGCGACGGAACAGGCTTCGGAGCGGCGGATGCCACGGGGTGCGTCCGCGATGGCCATGCCTGCAACAATCGCGGCAGTGGTCAGAATCAGCGTAAGCGTATGCATGCCCTTTCTCCCGTGTGCTGTCATGCGCGCCGATGCCGTGTGATCCGCAGTGGAGTGCGAAAAACCTCGCCGGAAGGTGACGCGCGGGTGAAGTCGGTTTCCCTGATTACAGAATGTTACAGAACGTGACGATATACAAGGCAGGATGGCAGCCCGGATCATGAAATGTCCATGAAAATGGCGGTTTCCTGACATGAATTTGCACTGTTGTTGTGTTTTTGCACGGTAACGGACTGTGCGGTGCCCCATGGGTCGCCGGTGTGCCCCGGTGCGGCCCCATCTGCCCGCCCCCGTTACATGTCGGCAACGTCATGATGGCCCGAAGGGTTGCAGACGCGCTATCATGACATGATGCCGCACCCTTCCTTCCCCGATGCAGCGCCTGGACACGCCCCTGGGAGCACACGTGACCCGATGTCCCTTGCCTTTGCCGAGGCACGGGCCGCAGCTTCGCGCGGGGAGGTGCCGGTGGGGGCGGTGGTGGTCGGCCCCGGTGGCACCGTCCTTGCGCGCGCGGGCAACCGGACGGAGGAACTGCATGATCCCTCCGCCCATGCGGAGATGCTGGCCCTGCGTGAGGCGGTGCGCGTGCGGGGCGGGCAGCGCCTTGCGGACTGCGCGCTGTATGTCACGCTCGAACCCTGTCCGATGTGCGCGGGGGCGGCGGTGCATTTCCGCATCGGGCGCATCCTGTTCGGAGCCTATGACCCCAAGGGCGGCGGGGTGGAGCACGGGCCGCGCCTGTTCGCCCGTCCCGGCTGCCTGCACCGGCCCGAAACCATCGGCGGCCTGCGCGAGCGTGAGGCGCAGGCCATGCTGCGGGCATTTTTCGGCGCGCGCCGCATGTCCTGAAGGGGCGCATCCCGTGGGATGGGACACGGCGTTACGCCGTGTAATCTAACGTATCTTTCATGCGGTGGTATAAGAGGGGTTGGTTCTCTTGCGTCACAGTGCGGGCGATGGGACTGTAACCCCGGTCGGGACGGCCCAGTCCGACGCAAGCGAGATCAGACCAAGATGTTCAGGGATGCCATGTCAGACGCAGTAAAGCCGAAAACCCTTTTCCCCCGCCCGGCGCGCGGGGCACTCCTCGCCACGTTGCTTGCCAGCAGCCTGCTGGGCGGGATGGTGGCCGGTGCGCCCTGCGCCCGCGCGGATGACAGCGGCGTCATCCGGCCTGATACCCAGGTCCAGCAGCTTCCGAATTTCGTCAACCTCGTCAAGCAGGTGAAACCCGCCGTCGTCTCCATCACGGCCAAGATCCACAATGCCGACACGGGCGAGGAAATGGGCGGCGGCATGCCCGGCGGCTTTCCGTTCCCTTTCCCGTTCCAGATGATGCCGCAGCAGCACCATGACGTGGAGGCCCGCGGGTCGGGCTTTGTCATTTCCGCCGATGGCTATGTCGTGACCAACAACCATGTCGTGAAGGGCGCGACGAAGGTGACGGTGACGCTCGATGACGGCACCAGCCTGCCGGCCAAGATCGTCGGCCGGGATTCCAAGACCGACATCGCGCTGCTCAAGGTCACGCCGTCGGGCAAGCTGCGCTTCATCGAACTGGGCGATTCCGACAAGGTGGAGCCGGGTGAATGGGTTGTCGCGGTGGGCAATCCCTATGGCCTGGGCGGCACGGTGACGGCGGGCATCGTCTCCGCGCGCGGGCGCGACATCGGCGATGGTCCGTATGATTCCTTCATCCAGATCGACGCCCCGATCAACCGTGGCAATTCCGGCGGCCCGCTGTTCACGCAGGACGGCAAGGTCGTGGGCGTGAACACCGCCATCCTGTCGCCGTCTGGCGGGTCGATCGGCATCGGCTTCGCCATCCCGTCCGACACGGTCAAGAACGTGGTGGAACAGCTTGAGAAGACCGGCCATGTCACGCGCGGCTATCTTGGCGTCACGGCGCAGGCGATCACGCCGTCCATGGCCACGGCGCTGGGCCTGAAATCCGTCAATGGCGCGCCTGCAGCAGGTGCCCTTGTCGCCAGCGTCAGCGCCGGCAGCCCGGCGGAAAAGGCCGGGATCAAGGCGGGTGACGTCGTGACCGACCTGAACGGGCAGAAGATCGACACGCCCCATACGCTCGCGGTCAAGGTGGCGTCCGTCGTGCCGGGGACCAAGGTGACGGTCGGATACCTGCGCAACAACAAGCCCCAGACGGCGAGCGTGACCATCGCCAACCTTGGCAAGGGCGGTTCGGCCGACGGGACCATCGGCGATGACCATGCCGAGGACAAGGGACCGCGCCTTGGCGTCTCGCTCGCGCCGCTGACGCCGGATGCGCGCCAGCAGCTTGGCCTTGACGAGAATGTCCATGGTGTCGTCGTCAGCGACGTGCAGCCCGGTTCCTCGGCGGAACAGGCGGGCATCCATGCCGGTGACGTGATCCAGGCGGTGGGCAACAAGCCGGTGGAAAATCCCCGCGCCACGGTGTCCGCCATCCGTCAGGCGCTGGAGATCAACCATTCCGTCCTGCTGCGGGTCGTGCGCAACGGGCAGAGCATCTTCGTCGCGGTGACGCCCGGCAGCGATGACAACGACAATGGCAGCGATGACGACGACGACCAGTAAGCCGTATTCCACCATCAGGTGCGATAACATTTCCGGCTAAGGAAAACCGGGGGCATGTCCCCCGGTTTTTTTACGCCAATCGTCCAAAAGTTTTTGGTGAAGCTTTTTTCAAAAAGCTTCGGAAGACGCCGCCTTTCTCGATCAAAAGGCGGCACCCAAAAACTTTTATTATGTTTATCGGCGGTTTTTTGAAACAATCCCCAAAGGTGATTGTCGCGGCCTGACTTCTTGCGTATCTGCTGTGCGTCGTGTTGCAAGTCGCGGAGGGGTTATGACCGGTCCAGTATCATCCGATCCACAGATGTCCGTATCCGGGACGTCCACACCGGGAGAAGCCCGCCTGATTGATGGCAAGGGATTCGCCAACCGCCTGACGCAGGACATCGCGGAGGACGTGCGCACGTTCTATGCCCGCCATCAGGTGACGCCCGGCCTTGCGGTCGTGCTGGTCGGCAATGATCCCGCAAGCGAGGTCTATGTCCGCAACAAGGCGTTGCAGACCCACCGTGCGGGCATGCGGTCGTTCATGCACATGCTGCCGGAGACGACATCGCAGGAGGAACTGCTCGCCCTGATCGGGCGGCTGAATGTCGATCCTGAAATCCACGGCATCCTTGTGCAGTTGCCGTTGCCGGGTGGGCTTGACCCCGTGGCGGTGACCAACGCCATCGACCCGCGCAAGGATGTGGATGGTCTGGGCGTGGTCAATGCGGGGCGCCTTGCCCTTGGCCTGCCGGGGATCGTGCCGTGCACGCCGCTGGGGTGCCTGCTGCTGCTGAAATCCTATGTCGGGGACCTGCGGGGCCTCAACGCCATGGTGGTCGGGGCGTCGAACCTTGTCGGCCGTCCCATGGCGCAACTGCTGCTGCGTGAGGGCTGCACCGTGACCGTCGCGCATATCGACACGCGCAACCCGCAGGCGCTGGCGCGGCAGGCGGATATCCTGGTGGTTGCGACCGGGTGCAGCGGACTGGTGACGGGCGAATGGATCAAGCCCGGCGCGACCGTGATTGATGTCGGCATCTCCCGCGTGCGGCTGGATAATGGCAAGACGCGGCTGGTGGGGGATGTGGTGTTTGACGAAGCCCGCCGCATCGCGGGACAGATCACCCCGGTTCCCGGTGGCGTCGGCCCGATGACGATCGCCTGCCTGCTGCGCAACACGATGCAGGCGGCGCGTGAACTGGTCGAAGGCGCGGGGGGAGGCGTGTGATGCATGTTTCCGTCGAACTGATCCCCCGCGATACCGAAACCCTGCTGCGTGACGCGGCGGAGGTGCGGTCGTGCTTCCCCCTTGCGGACATGATCAACATCCCCGACCTGCTGCGCTTTCCCCTGCGCAGTTGGGACGCGGCGGCGCTGGTCCGCCCGCATTTTCCCAACGTGATCCCGCATATCCGCGCCATCGACATTGCCCCCGACGCGCCCCTGCCGGGCGTGGGGCAGGAGGGGCTGGAGGCGGTGCTGGTGGTGCAGGGCGACCCGCCATCGGACCTGCGTCACCTGACCTATCCCAACACGACCGAAAGCATCATCCGCCGTTACCGTGCGGAGGCCCCGCACCTGTCGGTCTATGCCGCGTTCGACCCGTACCGACGTGCGCCGTACCAGGAAATGGAGGCGATCGCGCGCAAGAAAGAGGCCGGGGCCGTCGGGTTCTTCACGCAGCCGATCTTTGACATGCGGATGCTGGACCTGTGCATGAACTGGCTGCATGGGGAAAATGTGTTCTGGGGTATTTCCCCCGTCGTCGGCCCGCGCTCGCGCTCCTACTGGGAGACGACGAACCATGTCATCTTCCCCCATGATTTCGAGCCGACGATGGAGGCGAACATCGCCTTCGCCCGGCAGATGATGCGCACGGTGCGCGCGCAGGGGGGGAATGTCTATCTCATGCCGCTGCGGGTGAACCTGCAACGGTATCTCGTGCCGCTGTGTGACGCCTGAAAAGGAAAAGTGATAAAAGTTTTTGGGTGCCGCCTTTTTTCAAAAAGACGGCGTTCCTTGAAGCTTTTTGAAAAAAGCTTCACCAAAAACTTTTGATTGTATCAGGCAGCCTCTGGCTTGCGTGGCCGGAGGCTCCTCTGCGTTTCAGTAAGGAGTCAGATCCAGCCCTGCGCGCGGATCAGGCCGAAGGCTGCGATGGTGACCATGCAGGTGATGCGCCCGTCGCGGATCATCGCCTCCATCTCCTCCAGCGTGACCTTGTGGCAGGTGATGTCCTCCTCCGTATCCTCGCGCGCGGGCGGCCCCTGCGTCAGTCCGGTGGCGAGGTAGGCGCGGCCCTTCTGCGTGGTGTATCCCGCGCCCTGGTACATCAGGCCGGCGTCGCGCATGGTTTCCGCAAGCAGGCCCGTCTCCTCGCGCAGTTCACCGCGCGCCACGTCCTCGGCGCTGGCGTCGGGGCGGGTTTCCCACATGCCCATCGGCAGTTCCCACATCCGCTGCTTGATAGGGTAGCGGTATTGCTGGATCAGCGTGACGAAGCGTTTGCCGCCTTCCTCCCACAGGGGCAGGATGACGACGAAATCCCCACGTTCGACCACGCCGTACAGGCCCTTGCGCCCATTGGGACGGATGATGATGTCCTCCCGCAGGCGGGTCCACGGGTTTTCATAGGCAAGGCGGCTTGATACGGTGACAAAGCCACCCGCGTCGGGCGTGGGGTCGATGGGCGTGTCGGTCATGATGGCGTGCGGGCCTGCTGTCCTGTTGGCGGGATGACGTCGGGACACGTTATATGTTACCCCCCTGTCCTGCCAACCACGACGCGCATCGCGTTATGTGCATGGGTCACGCGCTTGTATTGCCTGCGTTATGCCCGTTTACTGATATTGCATGACTGCTGCCGCCGCATGTTCCTTCATGCGGGCTGACGGGTATGGCCCGTATCGCAGTGACCTGTATGTTCCAGCCGGAGTTTCGATCGCATCATGACCCTGCCGCAGACGTCCACGGCGTCACCGACACGGCGGATTCTGGCCGTCGTCCTGTTCAATCTGCTGTGTTACATCGATATCGGGCTGCCGATGGCGGTCATCCCGGTCTTTGTGCATCAGGTGCTGGGATACAACACGGTCATCGCGGGTTTCGCCGTGTCGCTGCAGTATCTTGCGACCTTCGCCTCACGTGCTTCGGCGGGGCAGGCGGCGGACCGGCGCGGGGCGAAACCGGCGGTGGTGATCGGCCTTGTGGTCTGCACGCTGTCGGGCGTGATGCTGATGACGTCGGGCATGCTGCGCCATTATGCCGCGGTGTCGGCGCTGATGCTGATTTTCAGCCGCGTGTTCCTTGGCGTCGGGGAAAGCTGGACCGCGACCGGCGCGATCATGTGGAACATCGGGCGCGTGGGGGCCGCGCGCACGGCGCAGGTGATTTCATGGAACGGCGTGACCTCCTATGGCGGGATCGCGCTGGGCGCACCGATCGGGCAGATGCTTTCGGGCCTGCCGCTGCCTTATGGGGGGCTGGTGCTGGTGGGGTTCCTGTCGGCGCTGCTGCCGTTCATCGGGTTCCTGATGGCGTTGGGATACGAACCCGTGGCCCCCGTGGTGCACAAGGGACCGCCCACGCCGTTTCGCACCGTCTTCTGGCGCGTCCTGCCGCATGGGGCGGTGCTGGCGTGCGGGTCGGTCGGGTTTGGCACCATTTCATCGTGCCTTGCGCTGTTTTTCGCGCACCAGAACTGGAATGGCGCTGCCATCGCGCTGGCGGCGTTCGGGATCGTGTTCGTGCTGGTGCGTTTCGTCTTCGCACGCCAGATCGACCGTCGCGGCGGCCTGATCGTGGCGCTGATCTCCCTTATTGTGGAGACGATCGGCCTGCTGGTGCTGTGGCGCTGTTCCAGCGTGTTCATGGCCGATGTCGGCGCGGCCCTGACGGGGGCGGGATTCTCGCTCGTGTTTCCCGCCCTTGGCGTGCTGGCGGTCGCGCGGGTCGGGCCGGAAAACCGTGGCGCGGCCCTTGGCGCGTTTTCGGTGTTCCTTGATATCGCCGTGGGCCTGTCGGGACCGCTGCTTGGCCTTGTCATCCAGACGATGGGCTATGGCGCGTTGTTCATGGTGTCGGCACTGTTTACGCTGGCGGGGGTCGCGACCACGATCCTCCTGCAGCGCCAGGCGCGTGCATGAGGGCGCGTGGCCGGATATCCATCGCCATGATTTGTGGGAGACTGCTCTGATATGTCCATTTCCTCGGCCGCTGTATTCTGTGGATCGCGCTTTGGCGTGCGGCCCGAATTCCATGATGCCGCCACGGAACTCGGCACATGCCTGGGGCAGGCGGGGATCCGCCTGGTCTATGGCGGGGGTCATGTCGGCCTGATGGGGGCCGTGGCCGATGCGACGCTGAAGGCCGGGGGACGGGTGACGGGAATCATTCCCGCGTTCCTGCATGACCGCGAAGTCATGCATGAAGGGGTGACGGACCTGACGGTCACGACCTCCATGCATGAACGCAAGGCGCTGATGTTCTCGAAATCCGATGTCTTCGTGGTGATGCCCGGCGGGCTTGGCACCTTTGACGAGACGATCGAGATCATGACGTGGCGGCAGCTCAAGCAGCATGACAAGCCGATCTTCATCGTCAACATTGCAGGCTGGGCGGGACCGCTGCTGGCCATGATCGAATCCGCGATCGAAAACGGATTCGCATCGCCGAGCGTGCGTCGCCTGTTCCATGTGGTCGAGGATGTACCCGCCCTGATGCGCGCGCTGCATGGTACTGCCACCCCCGATGGCGGGAACGTTAACGTCGATCATTTCTGAAAAGACGCCTCTCCCCCTTGCGGAACCCGCCAGACCCCTGTATAGCCGCCTCCAGACGGAGTGTAGCTCAGCCTGGTAGAGCACTGTGTTCGGGACGCAGGGGCCGGAGGTTCGAATCCTCTCACTCCGACCAGCCCTGTTTTTACAGCGGACTGGTCGATCCGCCTGAAAAAGGCGCCGCCTTCAGGCGATATTCCCCGTCAGAAAATCATGCCAGAAATTATTGGATATGTGCCCCCTCGCGCAGGGGGCTGTATTCTCCCATATTGGTGCTGATACGCATGCAGCGTCCGTGCGCCGTGCGCATGGGGCGGGATGCAACATATTGATAGGATCCCGTGCCATATCGGGGCGTATTTGCGGGGCATGATGCCCCTGGCGAGGGAGGAACTGGGAATGAAACGCTTTCTTCTGGCTGGCGTGGTGCTGGCCCTGGCCGGGGGCATGATCGTCGGTGGTCCCGTGCCTGCTGATGCCCGTGGCGGCGGCGGAGGCGGTGGTGGTTTCCGTGGCGGTGGCGGCGGAGGCGGCTGGCACGGCGGTGGTGGTGGCTGGCATGGCGGCGGCGGCCGGTGGCGCAATGTCGATGGCTGGCGCGGTGGCGGCTGGAGCGGCCGCGGCT
>NZ_JABJWD010000100.1:0-1541 GCF_013155425.1 Gluconacetobacter entanii
GAACTGTTGCCATGGAACTGGAAACCCGTGAATACACTGCACAGACAGGCCGCATAATCAAGGCGGCCCAGAGCGGCCGGTTACGATATATCCGCCACTTTCCGGCTTACTAAGCGTCTTGCCTTCGAACGAGCTTTTGATCTTTCGTAAGATTCGTTCAGTCGCCGCGATCTGATAGGGGCGCATCACCAGCAGCGTGTCGCTAACATCGAAAACGGAATAGTTCAACAACACGTTCAACAACGTGCGCTTCTCAAAGAAGGTCGCCGTAAAATCCTTCAGGTCCCGGATCAAGCTGTTATCAGCCTGCGCCCAGTTCATCGTGAAGTCAAAGCTGTTCTTGTCGCGCTTGGTCGTGTTGGCAAAATAGCGCGTATCCGTACCGTTCGAGATTACGAAGATCTGAAGGTACTTAAAGAGCGAATTGTCCGAGTTGAAGCTTTCTTTGCTGTAACGGTGGATCTGGTTGAACGCTTCCCGAATGGCGACGCCGCGCTTTTTCAGCTCGACTTGCACCAGCGGCAGTCCGTTCACCAGAATGGTCACATCATAGCGGTTCGCATGTCCGAAACAGCCAGGTCAGCGTGAACATCGGCGCAAGTTCATGCAGCGTCTGCGTATCGACTTTCGGAAACTCGGCCTTGCCCCGTCTTTTCCGCAGAGCCCTATAAAGGTTCGCAGCCAGATCTTCGCAGGCACCCCGTGAATAGGCGAGCAGCCCGCCTGCCAGAATGGTCTTTCCATCGGACGGTACGAGACGCGCTGCAATCCGGTCCCACTGTTCCAGCGTCCGGGTAGCCGTGCCTTCATGCACCAGAACGGGTTCCCCACCCCGCAGCAGGTCACGCGCCATCAGGCTCTGGCCGGGTTTGATATCCGAGACTTCATACAGGCTCATGACCGAAGCCTTGAGGGCACGCATGTAGGCGCTGTTGCGCGGCCCTTCCTTCCAGCCCCGCCGTTTGAGGTAAACGTCGACGAAGTTCCGGCCATCGTCCCGGTCCTGCCCGAGAAAATCTTCGAAAGCGCAGCCCCACAGCGTCATGGCAACGTCAGGGCCGATCATCTCCGCCAGTTCCTCGAAGGAGATGTCGCCCGCTTCCAGCGCCGGACCGATGTGATCGCCGAGCACTTCGCCAAAACACTCCTGCCAGTCCTCCTGACCGAGATAATGGATCAGTCCCGTGAGTTCGTCTGCGGCCATGGCTGCTCGTGCATCTCCTGATACGGACAGCAGAAGGGCAGACTGTCCTGACTCGACAAGCCTGGAATGATACCCCGAAACAGGCGACCGGGTGCCCCGCTCTCAAATCACGCATTTGTGAAAGTAGACAAAATCGCGCCCCGGTACCTTTCCGTCTGTTTCCTATGTGTTTCCTGCGGTGGAAATCTGGACGCAAAAAAGCCGCCTCTGGGGGCGGCGTTTTTGTATCATATTCAGTGTATTAAGCTTGGTTGCGGGGGCAGGATTTGAACCTGCGGCCTTCAGGTTATGAGCCTGACGAGCTACCGGGCTGCTCCACCCCGCGGTGGTGAGTTGG
>NZ_JABJWD010000013.1:0-7703 GCF_013155425.1 Gluconacetobacter entanii
GCTCGCCTGCAAAACTCCTGAAAATCCTCACTCAATGGGCTAAACTGCCTGCGTGAACCGTTCCAAACAATCCTTACCTATGCCAGCCCCAAACTTTTATCTCTTAAAAACCCATTCCCCGCACCACCATCAGTCCAGCGCGATCGGTTTATAGGCGGGCGTATAGATCATGCCCTCGATCCATTTGCGGATGTCGTCGGGGCGTTCGACATGGGCCATGTCATGGTCGAAGATATATTCCGCAAGCCGGCATGCGGAGGTGATCTCCACCTCCACGATCTGGTCCTGTGGCGGGAACAGGCGTCCGCGTGCCCGCGTCGCAAGGTCCACCTGATCCGCCAGCGCATGCGCGGCCTCGATGATGATGTCGTCGGTGATGTGGCGCGGGCAGGTGGCGTAGGTGGCAAGGCCGAGGCCCGGGAAGATGTAGAAATTGTTGGCCTGTCCCGGATGGAACGTCCTCTCGCCCATCTGCACGACCGGATACTGGATGCCTGCGGCATACAGTGCCTGTCCCCCTGACCATGTGTAAGCCTGTTCCGCCGTACATTCGGCATGGGGAATCGACAGGGCGAAGATGATGGGACGGGTGTTGATCGCACTCATGCGCTCGACTACGGCCTGCGTGAAGGTGCCCCCGGCGGTGGACACCCCGATCAGGATGGACGGCCGCACCCGCTCGATCACGTCGAGCAGGTCGGTTGCTGGCGCTTCATCGCGGGCATAGGGCCGCTGCTGTTCCGACAGGTCGGTCCGCGACGCGACCAGCAACCCGTCTTTGTCCATCATGGTGATCCGCGCACGGGCGTCACTTTCGGACAGGCCCTCGCGCTGCATGGCGCGCACCAGCAGGTCGGCGATGCCCAGCCCCGATGAACCGGCCCCGAAAAACACGATCTTCTGCTCTGACAATGGCGCGTCGATGATCTGCAGCGCCGTGGTCAGCCCCGCAAGGGTCACGGCCGCCGTGCCCTGGATGTCGTCGTTGTAGCACAGCACCCGGTCGCGATATTGCGCGAGGTAGCGGATCGCGTCGGTGCCCTTCCAGTCCTCGAAATGGATGCAGCAGGGGGGAAAGACCTCCTGCACCGCCTCGACGAATTCCTCCACGAACGCGTCGAGTTCCTCCTGCTCCGGCGGTTCACGCCGCAGCCCGAGATAGAGCGGGTCCGCCCGCAGCGCCGCGTTGGTCGTGCCGATATCAAGCTGGATCGGCAGCGTCGTGTGCGGCGGCACCGCCCCGCAGGCGGTATAGAGTTGCAGCTTGCCGATCGGGATGCCCATCCCGTTGGCCCCGATATCGCCAAGGCCAAGGATGCGCCCGCCGGTGGTCACGCAGATGAAGCGGACATTGCGTTCGGGCCAGTTGCGCAGGACGGAGGCGATGCGGCCCTTGTGCTCCAGGCTGATATACATGCCGCGCGGGCGGCGGTACAGGTGGCTGAACGCCTTGCACACCGCGCCGAGCGTGGGTGCATAGACGATGGGCACGAACCGCGCCGGGTCGGACATGATGACCTTGTAGAACAGGGTCTCGTTCCGGTCGCCAAGGCCGGAGAGGTAGATATAGCGCTCAAGGTCGTTCGGCTTGGCGTCGAGGTGACGGAACACGCGCTCCGCCTGACGTTCCAGCGTCTCGATCTGCGGTGGCAGCAGCCCTTCGAGGTCCAGCGCCCGTCGTTCCTCCGCGCTGAAGGCGGTTCCCTTGTTGGCGGCGGGGTCGTTCAGCAGCGCCGCCCCCCGGGGAATGGAACGGGACGTGGGATGGGTCATCGTGTGCGGTCTCCGGCAGGGGAAAAGGGGCAACGGGTCGTCCTTGCCAACGCCCGAACATGCCGCACACCCAACGTATCAGGCCAGCGGCAGTTCGTTCACATTGACGATGCGCCAGCCCTCGCGCAGGTGCTCGATCACGCTGAGCGACAGGTTCTGGATGGAAAAATGCAGCGCCGTGTGCGCGTGGACATGCAGCGCATGCGCCAGTGCCGCGCGGATCGCCCCGCCATGGCTGACGATCACCATGTCCTGTCCCGCATGTTCGCGTGACATGCGATCGAGTGCCGCGCCGACGCGTGCGCAGACCTGCACCATGCTTTCGCCGCCCGGTGGCTGCTCCGTGGCGCCGACGGACCAGAACGGGTGGGCCGGCACCGCCAGCTTTTCAGGCAGGCGGTCATGCGTCGTGCCGTGCCATTCGCCCATCGACTGCTCGGTAAAGGCAGGTTCGATCCGGCTGGCCTGCAAGCCGTATCCGGCCTGCTGGATCGCCTGCGCCGTCTGCTGCGCGCGGCCAAGGGGGGAGGTGAACCACAGTGCCGGGTGCGGCAGGCGGCGGGCCAGCACTTCGTACATGGGACGCTGCGCCACAAGGCTGTCGGGGCACAACGGCACGTCCATCGCGCCATACAGGTGCCTGCGCGCGTTCTGTTCGACAATGGCGTGACGGATCAGCCAGAACCGCGTGACCCCCTTTTGCAACTGCGGGGTATCGAGGAAATTACCGTGGTTTTGCGGCATGGGGGCAGGGATCTCCATAGGCGTTTGTTCGCGTTTGCCCAGCTTCAGGGCGAAGCCAAAATTCAAAAGTTTTTGGTGAAGCTTTTTTCAAAAAGCTTCGAGAGACGTCGCCTTTTTGAAAAAAGGCGACACCCAAAAACTTTTATTTTTTAAGACATCCTTTCCAGACGTCAGCCCTGTTCCAGATGATGCGGCATATAGGTCGGATGCGGGTCACAGGCCGCAATGGTGGGCCAGTGGCGCAGGATCAGGCTGATCTTGTCCACCACGCGGCGGACATCGCGGGTTTCGCGCTCCATCCGGCGGCGGCTGTCCATCCCGTCATGCGATGGCTCGCCCGAGACGAGGCGCGCCCCCGCCGAGATGCGCAGCGCCCCGGCCAGTTCCCCGTCCAGCGCCGGATGCGCCAGCGGCACGGGCTGTCCCACATGGCACAGCAGGGCCGCAAGGCGGCGTTCGTCCGCGTCACGGGCGGGAATGACGGTGGACAGGTCGGTATTGAGCCACGCGTACAATTTGCGCGCCAGCGCCAGCGCCAGCGGGCGGAACGTGTCGCCCGCGTCATGGGCGCGCACGAAAAAGGACAGGATGGTCGCCGCGTCGTCCCACGCATCCGCAAGCGGCGGCCGCCGGGGGGCATAGGGCGGCAGCAGGCACAGGTCGCGGTTGTGCGTGATGGCGTCGCGCGCCGCCGACAGGAACGTGCGCAGGCGCTGCGTCACGGTGGCGCGCGGCACGTCGGCCAGTGCCGCCATTTCCGCCATGGCCGCATGCCAGCGCAGGAGCAGCCCGATATTGTGCCCCGCAGGCAGCACCGTGCGCGCCTGTCCCACGGGCCATGCTGCCTGATGGGTGTATTGCGCAAGGCCCGCGGGCAGGCGGCCCGACAGGCGCGCCATGACCGGCGCAGGCAGCAGGACCGCACCGCAGAAGGGAGGGCCGGTGAAGAACTTTGACCCCGTGACCATCACCATCCACCCCCGGTCGAGGTAGTCGCGCACCCGTGCGGGGTCGAGTCGCGTCTGGCAGGCATCGACCACCACATCCACCTGCCCCGCGGGCGCGGTGGCCATGAGGGTGTCGAGTGTCTCCATCTGCGGGGCGAGCAGCCCGGTCTTCGACAGGTCGAGGCGATGCAGAAGGATATGCCGCCCGCGCGCCAGTTCCGACCGCGCCACGCGCAGGCAGTCCGCATCGACCTGCGCCAGCGGGATCTGCTGCCCGCGCGCGTCGCGCATCGGCAGGTCGATCACCTGCGTATCATCGGGGAACCCCGCGATCAGGTGCCCCTTTGGCACCATGTGGCCCAGTGCCGTGTCGTTGGCGAAATGGCAGCCCCGCGCGGCCAGCGGCACGCCGCTGCCGGTTTCTTCCGGCGCGATCAGGATGTTGCTGACCGCACGCCCCCCCGGCGCAAGGGCCGCCAGCGCAAGGGCGTACAGTTCGCAATCCGTGCCGGAGGGGGCAAGGATGATGCCCTCGTCCCCGCGCAGGCCGAAATGGCGCGCGATCCCGTCATGGATTTCTGTCGTCAGGGTGGCGGGCACGTCGGCCTGCGGGTCCGACAGGGCGGCGGCGATCAGGCGCAGGCGCGCGGCCTCCGCCCCGGCAAAGCCCCGCTCGGACAGCGACGACGCGGTGGAGGACGCAAACGTCACCGCCCACGGACGCGGGCGGTGCGAACATCCGTAATGGTTCAGGCCGGTGGTGGGATCGATGCTCAGCCGTGCATCCCCGCCCATCGCCATCAGCGTCTCGGTCGGCCCGGTCCATGGCCACAGCGCATCGAGGCGCGCATGCACGGCGTCGATGTCGGGCCGTTCGGCGGGGGCAGGCTGGCATGGGGCGATGGCCAGCCATACATCGCGCAGGATTTCGGGCGCGGGCAGATGGTCCGCCGCCATGATGTCGATCCATGCGGGCAGGGCGGTCGGTGCGGCTGTCATGGCCACGCCTGGTTCCGCCACCGTATCGCAGGTGACGTCAAGCCCATGGAACAGCGCCGCCGTCCGGGCCGCGCACAATGCCGCCATGACGGGCTGGTGGGGGGCAATGTCAAGCAGATGCGCGAGTTCCAGCGCGTGGCGCAGGTAGAACGCACTGTGCGCCCCATTGCCCATGCACGCCGATCCCAGCAGGACATCCCCCCGGTCCGTGACGCGGAACGGTTCGGGCAGGTCGGGCGACAGGCTGATGCGCCGCGTTCCCGCAATGACGCGCAGGTCGGGACGTTCAAGGACCCGGATCAGACCTTCGGTAAGCTGGTGGGCAAGCACGGGGTTCTCCGTAATGGGGCGCGTCAGGATGTCGTGGCGGGCGCGCCGGGGCCGCGGCGGTGCGCGCGCGATGGGGCATGACCCCGCATGGCCGCAGCAGCAGGGGGGGCGGTGGTCGGCGGCGCGGATGCGCGGGGCGTGATGGTGGCGGGCCGCTCCAGCGTCCAGCCTGCCTGCCGCGCGGTCAGGCGCATGTGGGCCGGGGGGGAAGCGAGGGCATGGATGGGCGGGTCAAGGGGGAGGTACAGTTCACGACTCATCAGGTGCAGCAGTTTTCCGTCCGCCCGACCATATTGACCATCCCCCATCACCGGGCAACCCAGCGTCGCGCAATGCACCCGTGCCTGATGGGTGCGCCCCGTATGCAGGCGCAGTTCCAGCCAGCTTGCCGGGCTGCCGTCGGGCATGTGCCCGCGTGCAAGGCAGCGCCATGTCGTGCGCGCCGCCTGCCCGCCCGGTGCGGCCTCGACCCACCATCGGCCACGGTCGGCCCGGCGCAGCAGCGGCGCATCGACCACGCCATCATCGGCGGGGGGGTGGCCATGGGTGATGGCCCAGTACAGCTTGGTCGCCTGACCATTGGCAAGGCACTCCTGTGCGGCGATCAGTGCCTGCTTGCGTAACGCGACCAGCAGGCAGCCCGACGTGTCACGGTCCAGCCGGTGGGCCAGCCATGGCCCGTTGCGATGGCGTGACATCAGGCCGAACGCGTCCTCCACACTCGGCCCGCCCGCGCGGCCCGGATGGGCGGCCAGGCCCGCGGGCTTGTCGATCACGATGAAATGCCGGTCCTGAAACAGGACGGGAAAGGGAAGGTTCCCCCCGCCACCGCTCGGGATGTCGCGGCGGGGGGTGGGGCCGGCCTTGCGCGTCATTCGTCGTCGGCGGTCTTGCGCATCAGCACCTCGCGGCGGCCGACATGGTTGGCCTCGCTGACAAGGCCTTCCTTTTCCATCTGCTCGATGATCTTGGCCGCGCGGTTGTAGCCGATCGAAAGGTGACGCTGGATGAAGGAGGTCGAGGCCTTGCCTTCGCGCGCGACAAGTTCCACCGCCTGCCCGAACAGGCTGTCTTCCTCGCCCCCGCCGCCGCCACCGATCGCGCGGCCGCCGCCATCCTCGTCCTGTGCGGAGATGACGTCATCGTCATAGATCGGCTCGCCCTGCGCACGCAGGAAGGCGACCACGGCCTCGACCTCGCTGTCCTCGACAAACGGGCCATGGACGCGGGTGATGCGCCCGCCCGCCTGCATGAACAGCATGTCGCCCCGGCCAAGCAACTGTTCCGCGCCCTGTTCGCCAAGGATGGTGCGGCTGTCGAACTTGCTGATGACCTGGAAGGAGATGCGGGTCGGGAAGTTCGCCTTGATGGTGCCGGTGATGACATCGACCGACGGGCGCTGTGTCGCGATGATCAGGTGGATGCCCGCCGCGCGCGCCTTCTGCGCCAGACGTTGCAGCAGGGCCTCGATCTCCTTGCCCGCGACGATCATCAGGTCCGCCATCTCGTCAACGATGACGACGATATAGGGCAGCGCGTCGAGCGCAAGCTGCTGTTCCTCGAACGTCGGCTTGCCGGTTTCGGGGTCGTATCCGGTCTGCACGCGCCGGGTGACGATTTCGCCCCGGGCGCGGGCCTCGGCCACGCGTTCGTTGTAGCTGGCGATGTTGCGCACCTGCAGGTGGGCCATGGCGCGATACCGGCGGTCCATTTCGCGCACGGTCCATTTCAGCGCCGCGACCGCCTTCGCCGGTTCGGTCACCACCGGCGTCATCAGGTGGGGAATCCCCTCATAGATCGAGAATTCAAGGATCTTGGGGTCAATCAGGATCAGGCGGCACTGATCCGGCGACAGCCGGTAAAGCAGCGACAGGATCATCGCGTTCACGCCCACCGACTTGCCCGACCCGGTGGTGCCCGCGATCATCAGGTGCGGCATGGAGCCAAGGTCGCTGTAGACCGGCTCCCCCGCGATGTCCTTGCCCAGCGCAAGGTTCAGGCGCGCGCGTGCATGCACCCAGCGCTCGTCACGCAGCAGTTCGGAGAAATAGACCGTTTCGCGGCGCGTGTTGGGCACCTCGATACCGATGACATTGCGCCCCGGCACCGTGGCGATGCGCACGCTCAGCACCGAAAGCGAACGCGCGACATCATCGGCCAGCCCGATGACGCGTGCGGCACGGATGCCCGGCGCGGGCATCAGTTCGAACAGGGTGACGACCGGCCCGGCGTGATAGGTATTGATCTCCCCCTGCACCCCGTATTCCGACAGGACGGTGACAAGGTGCGCGGCATTGGCCCTGAGCAGTTCTTCCGTCGGGCCGGTCGTCGCATGGGACGGGGGCGGATGCAGCAGCGAAAGCGGCGGCAACTGCCACGCATGCTGCTGCGGCGCGTCATAATGGTCTTCGGCAGGGGCGCTGGCCGCATGCTGCTGTGGCGCCGGGGGTGGATCGTCCATCACGGGGGCCGGGGGCGCGGGCGCGCGTGTGGCGCCTGTGCTGAACAGGCGTCCCAGCAGCGTCGGGCGTTCCTGCTGCGGCGCGGCGGCGGCCGGGGGGGCGAATGTCGTCGCCGGTGGCGGCGGGTCTTCATGCCAGGGTGCGACATCCTGCGATCCCGCCTGGGTTTCCAGCAGCGGGGGCGGGATGTCTTCCTCCATGCCCGGTGGATGCACCCAGTTCGTGCCGATCGACACACGCCCCTGCCGGGACGGGGTGGGTACGCTGGCGGCGGCAGGCTGCGGGACGGCCTCGCGCGTGGGGGGCAGCGGCGGCGGCGCGGATTCGCGCACGCTCAGCGAGCGCGAAGTCGCGGGCGGCGGCACGGGCGGCGGCGGGGTCATGGCCCGCGATGGTGCGGCGGGGGTGGTTTCCACCGCCGGATACTCCGTCACGGGCAGGGTCGGGT
>NZ_JABJWD010000101.1:0-339 GCF_013155425.1 Gluconacetobacter entanii
TGCGGCGGTGAGATAAATCATCGCTGCGAATGATCTGTCGGTCTTGTCGCTCCGCATGGCGATACGCTTGAACTCCTTGAGCTTGCAGAAGAAGTTCTCGATGAGATGGCGCGCCTTGAACAGGGCTCCATCGAAGGGTCGCCTGTCGAGGCGGTTCCGACGCTGGGGAATGACCACGCGGGCCCCTTGCGCGCGTATGGTGTCCACGATCCAGTGCACATCGAATGCCTTGTCGGCAAGAATACCCTTGAAATCCGCGGGTTCGAGAAGAGGCGCGACCCCGACCGTGTCGTAATGCTGGCCGGGGATAAGCGTAAAGCGGACCAGATTGCCCAGGGC
>NZ_JABJWD010000102.1:0-2792 GCF_013155425.1 Gluconacetobacter entanii
CGGGCCTGGCTGGAGGCACGCGGGAAACAGACCGAGGACACGCGCGCCCGGCTGGCCGGATACACGGCCGAAAGCGTGGAGCCGATTGCCGATTACCACGGCGTTGAAATCGACACCGGGGCCGCGTGGCTGGCCGATGGCACGATCCAGATTACGGCGCGCGAAAGCGACACGTCCGTCGCCACCGTGGTGGGGAACTGATGCCCGCATCCATTCCCACGCCCGCGCAGCTTTCCCAGCGTTTTGCGGCCTACCTGCTGGGGCAGACGTTCACGGCCGCCGATGGCACGCAGGTCACGCTCGACGCCAATGCGCCGGGCAGCCTGGAGCAGGTACTGGCCATTGCTCATGGCCTGTCGGATGCGGAACTGTATCGCTACCTGCGCGACGCGCTGCTGGAAATGATGCCGGACACGGCCACGATCGACGGCTGGCTGCCGCGCCTGGGCAGCATGTGGGGCGTGCCGCGCAAGTCGGCCACGGCCGGGATCGGCAACGTCGTGTTCACCTGTTCGCAGGCGGTGGTGATCCCGGCCCAGACGCTGCTGACAGTTGACGGGTCTGTCCAGTGGACCACGACGGCCGAGGCCAGTATCGCCGCAGGGGCGTCCGGCAGTGTCGCGGTGCAGGCCACGTCCACCGGCACGACCGGCAATGTCGGCGGCAATGTCACCCTGACGCTGGTATCGCCCATCGCCGGTGTCACGTCGGCCGTGACCGACGCGCAGGGCATCGCAGGCGGGGCCGCGATCGAGGATCAGCAAAGCTGGCGCAACCGCATCGTTGATCGCATCCGCAATCCGCCTGCCGGTGGCAACCAGAACGATTACGAGACATGGGCGACGAACGCGGGCGCGACCTACGTCAACCCCGTGCGCGGATGGGTTGGCGTCGGCACGGTCGGCGTGATCGTGGCGATGGCAGGACCGACCGCGCCGACCGATGCCGAGGTCGCGGCCATCCAGACCTATATAGATGACCCGTCGCGCAGGCCCGTGCGTGCGAATGCCGTGGTCGTGGCCGCGCAGGTCGTGCCGCAGGACATCACCCTGTCCATCACGCCGGATACGGATGCGAACCGCGATGCGGTGCAGGAGGCGGTCGATACCTATTACGCGTCCACCAAAATCGGGGCGAAACTGCTGGTGTCCGGTCTGGATGCCGCCATCGGTGCGATCCCGTCACTGACCAGCTACCTGCTGACCGCGCCCACAGCCAACGTCCAGTTGGCCGCCAACCAGATCGCGGCCAGCGGCACGATCACATGGCAGGCGGCATCGTGACGCGCACGGCCACGCAGATACAGGACGAACTGCTGACGCAGTTGATGCCGCCCGGATGGGCGTGGCCGAAGAAAACGCCTGCCAATCTGGCGGCGCTGCTGTTCCCGTTCGCGGCCTGCGCTGCGGATTTCGAGGCGGATGTCGCGGCCCTGGCTGACGAGATCAGCCCGCAGACGGCGACCCTGCTGCTGGACGATTACGAGCGCGTGCTGGGTCCAGACCCGTGCGGCCGTGACGCGCTGGCGACCACGACCGCGCTGCGTCAGGCGCTGGCGTACCAGCGATGGACGGCCAATGGCGGCTGCACGATCGCATTTTTCGAGAACATGGCCGCCGCCCTGGGCGTGACGATTTCGATCGAGGAGCCGTGGCCTGCGGAATGCGGTCTGGCGGTCTGCGGCGACGCGGTCTGTGCCGGTGGCGACGTGCTGTTCGACTGGATCGTGCATGTCGAGGCAGGCGCGGAAAATCTGGAGGCAGATGCGGCGATCTGCGGCGTAGGGATATGCGGCATGTCGATCTGCGGGTCGGTTGTCCAGCCCGCAATCGCGGACGAGGTGCAGACCCTGTACTGCCCGATGGCGCGTAACGCCCCGGCCGATACTTATCTTTATATTGTGGATCAGGAACTGAACTGATGGTCGATTATACTTCCGCATCCGGATATGTGACGGACGACGCGGGGCGACGACAATACGTGGACCGCAACGATGCGGCGGGTGTGCAGGGCACCTACCTGATGGCGAGTGACCGCAATCAGGACCGCAATGCGATAATGGACCCCATCATTACGTCCGGGCTGGCGGGGAACGCGAACGACGACACGCTGTTGACACAGGCAATCCGAATTCTGTCTGGACAGGGCGCAGGAACAAAAACTCCATATCTCACCGTCCAGCAGGGCGGTGGCAAATACCAGGTCGCGGGCAAGGTGATGCTCGGGCGTGACACCACGTTCCCCGGCCTGCGCTACAGCTATATCGGCACCGACGATGAAACGGTTGAGGACGGCGGTTACCTCGTGTCCTCTTACGGCACCCTCCTGTCAGGTTCGACGCAGGTCGGCGACCTGACGATCGGGCCGGACGGCCGCCTGTCCTACCAGTCCGTGAAGATGGCGGGTTCCTACAGTGTGACGGCATTGCTGTCGGATATCATCGCCGGGACGGGGCTTGTGAGTTTGCAGGGCACGAACGGCTGTCAGATGCTGCCCGGTGAGAAGATCCTGCAATATGGTGCCAACACTTCCGGAAGTGGCGGGTATTCGACCCCGAATTTCCCGATTGCCTTCCCGAACAAATGCGTTGGAATGATCGTGGTTGAATCGGCCGCCACCACGAACTGGGCCGCCGGGAAACCCACGCTGCACGGCGTGCAGGGTTATCCCAGTACCGTGCAGGCCGACGTCTATTCAATGATTTTTTCGGGTGCGGGCGGTGGATGGGGCGGAATGAACGGCCTCGGATATTTCTGGTGGGCATGGGGAAACTGATAAATGTCAACGAATTA
>NZ_JABJWD010000103.1:0-553 GCF_013155425.1 Gluconacetobacter entanii
GTAACCGGCCGCTCTGGGCCGCCTTGATTATGCGGCCTGTCTGTGCAGTGTATTCACGGGTTTCCAGTTCCATGGCAACAGTTCGTGGAGCCGGTTGATCTTGTGCTCGTTGATACGGGCCAGGACGTCGGCGAGGTAATCGTGCGGATTAAGCCGGGAGAGTTTTGCGCTTTCGATAAGCGTCATGGCATCAGCGATGTTGTCGCCCCCGGTGTCGGATCCGGCAAAGAGATAATTTTTTCGCCCCACGCATACGGGCCGTATGGCGCGTTCGGCAGGATTGTTGTCGATGGCGACACGACCATCTTCGAGGAACAGGGTAAAGGCCTTCCACCGGTTGAGCGCATAACGGATCGCTTTTGCCAGTTCCCCCTTTCCAGGGATACGGGCAAGCTGTGTTTCGCACCATGCGTGGAATGCTGTGACACGGGGGCGGCTTTGTTCCTGTCGGACAGCCAGACGATACGGGGCCGGGTGTCCGGTGATCTGGCGCTCGATATCGTAGAGCTCTCCGATCTGTTCAAGTGCTTCCCTTGCGATTGTCGAATCACTG
>NZ_JABJWD010000104.1:0-20105 GCF_013155425.1 Gluconacetobacter entanii
ATGCAGCACGGACCGCCATGTGGCAGTGCGTCCGGCAGGGAGGGAGGGGGAGGGACTGGACGGGTGGAACATGCGGCGGATATCTCCCTGTGGCAGGTCATGCAGGCGCCTTCCGGCCATGGGACCGGGGTGGCCGTTTCATGATGCAATGAAGGAGACAGGATGAAAATGGTTGCACCCACCCATCCCCGGCCGGGGCTTTACCGGCATTACAAGGGCGGCCTTTACACCGTCATCTGCGTCGGCCGCCACAGCGAGACGGAAGAATGGCTCGTCACCTATCGCAGCGAGGCAAAGGGCGATTACTGGGTCCGCCCGCTGGAGATGTGGATGGAGCAGGTCGGTGATGTGCCGCGTTTCGCGCCCGTCACAGATGCGTAAGTCATAAAAGTTTTTGGGCGCCGCCTTTTTCCAAAAAGGCGGCGTTCTTCGAAGCTTTTTGAAAAAAGCTTCACCAAAAACTTTTATTCACATGAATTCAGTGGTGGGTGCGCGATGTATGCGTTGCTGTCACCTGCGGCCAGCTTGCCGCGATCTTGTCGCTTAGCTGGTCAAGCAGCGATTCCGTGATTTCGGCCACATGGTTGTTGGTGGCGGTCCCGCCCGCGACCTCGATATGGGTGCGGTTGCGTGCGATCGGCTGGCGCAGGTCCTGCGGGATGATGGCCCAGTCGGCATTCAGCGCCGCCGCCCCGTTGCGGCTGACGTCAAGGCGGCTGATATTGATCGCCAGACGCCACGAGGCCGGGATCGGCTGCGGCTGGTCGGTCACGAAGCGGTCGGGCCATTTCTGCGCCAGCCGTGCGGTGACAAGGTCCGTCGCCCCCACCGACAGGCGGCTGGCCCACCGGCCGAGCGAACTGCGCTCGATCTCGTGCCCGTCGCGCACCAGGATGTCCTGCCCGTCAAGGTAGTCGGGGATGCGCGCCTGTTCCACCTGGATGACCGGGGTGGTGTCGGTCACGGCGGAGACGCTGCCGCTGGGCGTGGTGGCCCCCGTGGCGATGGCCGACGCACCAAGCGTATAGAACTTCACCGGGGCGGAGGAACACGCCGCAAGCAGCGAGGCCGAGACGATCAGGCCCCCCATGGCGCGGCAGGTGGCCATGTGGCGGGAGAGGAAAACAGGCAGGCACGAGATCATTGGCTGCGTCCCATCAGCAGGAGTTGCGGGTTACTTTCAACTTCATTGGCGAACCCGCGCAACCCGTAGGCGGCGGCGGTCACGTCACGCGTCATTTCGGCAAGGTGGACCTGATCGGGTGACTGCGGCGATGTCAACTGCTGCACGCCCACCATGGTCTCGTGCGCCTGCGCCAGCGTCAGGCGCGCCTCGTCGATCAGGTGCCGCAGTTCCGCCCTGCGGGCGTCCATTTCCCGCCCGCCCGTCGCCAGCATCCGGTCCATGTCCGTCAGGGTGACGGCCGCGCGGGTTTTGGCGTCGGCCAGGGCCTCGCGGATGGTGACCACCGCGACATGGCTGCGCGCCGATGTCTGGCGGATGCTGGCCATCATCGGCGGCACGTCGCGGTGAAGGTCGGTCGCAAGCTGGCGGATGCTGGCCACGGCCGTGCGGATGTCATGCTTGAGCTTTTCCATCGTCGGTGCGCCAAGTTCCCCCTTCAATTGCTGCAGGGTGGTCTGGCCCACCGGGATTTCCGGCAGGGAGGACAGGCCCGGATGCATCCGCGCCGGCGTGTTGGGGGAGAAGTCGAGGTCGATTTCCGACTGCCCCGTCACGAAACTGTGCAGGACCATGTCCGCGCGCATGCCGTCGGCCACCAGCGTGGGGACATCGGGCAGGTCCGCGCCGCCGGGCACCTGCCGGGGGGAGAATTCGATCCTGACGGAGGTAAAGGTGCGGTTGACCGTCGGATCGACGGCAATGTCGATCCTTTCCACCGCGCCGACGGGAATGCCCCGGAAATTGACCGGGGAGCCGATATCCAGCCCCGCCGTCGAATCCTCGAACACCACGACCGCTTCGCGCACGGAATGCAGGAACGGGATCTCCCCGCGCATCAGCAGGATCGCCCCGCCCACGAAGGCCGCGCCAAGCACCAGTGCGCCAATGACTCTCTGTCTGGCGGGCATGGCCCCTATCTGTCCCCGTTGCTGGAGGAATCGGTGCGTTCGCGGTGCATGAAGGCGTGGACCATCGGGTTGTCGCAATGATCACGCATCCATGTGGGCGAGCCATGCGCGATCGCCGTCTTGGAATCGGGGTCGAGGAAGATGCCGTCATCCGCGATCGCGAACAGGCTGGAGAGTTCATGGCTGACCAGCACGATCGTCGCCCCCAGGCCGTCGCGCAGGTTGAGGATCAGTTCATCCAGCCGTGCGGAGGTGATCGGGTCCAGCCCGGCGGAAGGTTCGTCGAAGAACAGGATGTCCGGGTCCAGCGACATCGCGCGCGCAAGGCCCGCCCGCTTCTTCATCCCGCCGCTGAGTTCGGAGGGGTACTGGTCGATGGCGTGCAGCATCCCCACCAGCCCGAGCTTGAGTTCCACGAGCTGGCGGATCACATGTGGCTTCAGCTTGGTGAACATCTGCATCGGCAGGGCGACGTTTTCGCCCACCGTCATCGAACTCCACAGCGCGCCGCTCTGGAACAGGACGCCAAAGCGGCGGCCGATGCGCACCCGGTCCTCGTCCGTGCCGGCCCAGTAATTGTCCGTGCCGACAAGGTATTCGCCCTTTGCCGGGCGCAGTAGGCCGATCATGCTCTTGAGCAGGGTGCTCTTGCCGCAGCCAGAGCCGCCCATGACGGCGAAGATGCTGCCGCGTTTGACGTCAAAGGAGATGTCGTGCTGGATCACCTTCGGCCCGAACGCCAGCGTGACGCCACGCACCGACAGCATCGCCTGCGCGGTGTCCGCGTCGTGTGGGGCGGGGGTGGGGATGTCTGCGTTCATCGGATCAGATGTCCAGCACGTTGGCGATGACGGCGAATATGGCGTCGATGGCGATCACGCCCACGATGCCGACGACCACCGCGCGCGTTGCGGCGATGCCGACATCGGCGGCGGAGCGCCCGGCCTTCAGGCCGATGCGGCAGCTTGTCAGGCCGATGAACCCGCCGAACACGATGCTCTTGATGAAGCCGAAGATGAACTGCGACAGCGCGACGGCGTAAAGTGTCTCGTGGAAATAGCCCAGCGGCGTGACGTTGAGCATGATGTACGCCACGACGAACCCGCCGAACATGCCGATCAGGCAGCCATACAGGTAAAGCAGCGGCATCGTCAGCACGAGGGCCAGCACCGAAGGCAGGATGAGGTAGCTGGAAACCGGGATGCCGAACACCGTCAGGGCGTCGATTTCCTCGTTCCCCTGCATGGTGGAAATGCGCGCGGCATAGGCGCCGCCGGTGCGCCCGGCCATGATGATCGCGGTCATGACGGCGGACATTTCGCGCACCATCGCGATTCCCACCAGGCTTGCGACATAGATGTCGGCCGCGAACTTGTGCAACTGCACCGCACCGACAAAGGCAAGGATCGCGCCGACCAGGAAATTGACCACGCCCACGATCAGCAGCGCCGTCGGCCCCGCCGCGCGCACATCCGACAGCAGGTCGACGGTGCGCATCATCCCCTTGCCCAGCAGGGCGGCAAGGCCACCTTTCGCGGTGGCGACGCCCATCTCGCTCACGCAGCCGATTTCGTTGAGGGTATCGAGCGTGAACTCCCCCACCGCCGCGACCGGGGCGAAATGGCGTGGCGCGGGGGGATGCGCCTCTGGCGGGATTTCGGGCAGGAGGTCCAGCAGCTTGCGCGCCGAGGGCGGGAGCGTGTCGGTGCTGACCGTCACATCGGCAAGGCGCGCGTCGCGCTTGAGTTCCCACAGGAAGCTGATGAGGGAGGTATCCCACCGGCCCAGCCCGTCGGTGGAGAATTCAAGCGGCTTGCCCTTTGTCGCGGGGGCAAGGCCATTGTCGGGAAAGTCGGGGGTGGTGCCGGTCTGTGCGATCCATTCGCCGGACAATGTGATCAGGGTCCGGTTCGCCTCGGCCTGCAGATGCCATTGCGGCGCACCATTGACGGACGTGTTCACCAGCCTCTCCAACCTCAGGGCCGTGCCTGCCACGGCAGTGGGCAGGACACGCAGGGAACGCCGCGCGGACAGCGGACCGGCACGGTCATGCGCCGGATGCCGCCTCCCATGGCGGGGAGGGCCCGACGCACCGGGCGCGTGTTCGCGGGGGCGTTCCCTTCCCATACCAGATGACCCGGCATGCACAAGGCCTGCTGCCGCGACGGAATGGTGAGCACAGCGCATGGCTTGCGCGTCCGGGCCGTCACGACATCAGCGAGGGGACCACCCGTTGCGCACCAGCACATGCGCGTCCGTCCCGCCGTCCCCCCCATGCGCGATGCGCCCGAAATCGTCCATCACCCGCCGCGCCACCGACAGCCGGTAATGCAGCGGGTCCCAGAAACTGTCGCGGTCATCGACGATCGGGCCGGGAATGTCGAAATCCACCACCAGCGTGTCGGCCATGCCCGCCGCCATGGCGGTGACGGCCCGGCGGCAGGCCAGCGCGCGCATCCAGCTGCGGCTGCCCGCCGGCCCATGCAGGTAGGCGGAGGCCGGGGGAAACCACAAAAGCCGCCGCGTGCCCTCGGGCAGGTGCGACAGCATGGCGCGCAGCAGCCCCATGCTGTCGGGCACGGCGCGGTCCGCACCATCGGGGGCGGGCGTGGGATCGGGCGGGGTCCATCCGGCGAACGCCCGGTCCACGCGGGCACGGTCATAGCGGTCGTCGGGCGGGACGAAGCTGGTATAGCCATCGGAACCAAAGCGCTGCGCCTTCAGCCCCACCAGCCACAGGAACTGGTTGGCCGCCTCCTGCAGGGCATACAGGTTGGCCATGTGCAGGTACCCCGCCCAGGGCGGGCCGTCATACATCCATTCCGGCCAGGGGCGGTTGGGGCCCGTCAGGTTGCCCGGCCGGTTGCGGCACCATGCGGCGTCGATGTCGATCATGACCACGCGCGGGGCGGGATGGTGACGCAGGAACAGCGACAGCAGGCGCGCCTGTTCCCATGCGCTGGCGCTGTTCATGCCAAGCTGCAGGAAACGCGCGTCAAGGGCACGGTCCAGCACGGCGGGCTGCATCAGGCGGCTGGTGGAGGTGCCGAGCATGACGGAATCGAACGCCGCCCCGCGGGTCAGCGCGGGCATGCTGTAGCGGGTGTTGGTGCTGATGGGGATGCGCGGCAGGCGGGGCGAGAACGGCAGCACGTCCCACGGGTCCACCGTGACGATGAAGCCATAGAGCACGCCCCCCACCACGACCGCCGTGCCCAGCAGCACCCGTGCGAAACGCCGCCATGTCCCGGCCGCGTCCGCGCGGCGGGGCGGGGTCGTCATTGGTGGCGGAAGGTGACGACCAGTACGTCGCGATAGGCCGGGCGTGACGGGTCGATCGGGCGCACCGCCGTCACCCCGTGATAGACGCGGTTGTCATCGACGATCGCGGCGTCGAGCGGCCGGTCGAGCATGAACGTGCCCACCTGCCGGCGTTGCAGGTCATGGATGGTCGTCTCCCCCGACATGACGTTTTCCCGCCGCACCATCAGCACCAGCACCCAGTCCACACCATCGCGGTGCAGTCCTTCCGGCGTGGGGTGGCCGGGCTGTTCGGGCAGGGCCTCGATCCGGAACTGGTGGATTTCCGCATGCCAGCCCTCCGGGCGGCGTGCGGGCGGGGTCAGGTCGGTGACGATGCGATACATCAGGCGCAGGATCGCCTGCAGCGCCGGATGGGTGCCGATGTCAGGCTCCACCGCGCGGAACCAGCGTTCGATCCCGCCATTGAGTTCGTTGTAATCGCGGCTCTGGTAATGGGGCTGGTGCTTCTTGCGCCGCATGTCCTGTGACCCCACCGCAAAGGTGGCATGGCGACGGCGGCGGTACCGCCCGCCATCGGCCATGTAACGGTCCAGCCCCAGCCGGTTCCAGCTTGCGGCGAAGGACTCCCACTCCCGCAGGCCATAGCGCAGGAGTTCCTCATGCATCCGGTCCGCCCCGACAAAGGCGAACCCCTGCGCACGCAGGGGGACCTCCATGGCGGCCAGTGTCGGGTCCGGATCGGGGGTGGGTGTCATTCGTGGGCCTTTGGACTCGGGGTGGCGGCAGGGGCGTCACCCTTCGGGGTTGCGGGCGCATCATGCGCCACATCCGCCGCCGGTGTCACCTGCGGGGCCGCCTGCGGGGGCGTTGCCTGCGGAGCCTGCGCGGAGGGCGCATTGGGCGGGAACACCATGTGCATGCTGCCGCTGCCATTGACGTCCAGTGCCTCGGTGCCGGGCATGTTGCCCAGCATGTTGACGCTGGTCGGGATCGGGAACTTCACGCGTTCCTTGACCATGCGCGTCGTCAGGCGGCGGTAATATTCACGATACACCTTCCATTTCGAACCCGGCGTCGTGCGGACCGAACCCAGGAACTTCGCCCCGTTGCCATCCGCCTGTTCCACCCCGAGGAAGGAGAAGTCGGACTTGATGAGCGGCGCGAATTTCGGGTCCTTGCGCATCAGCGCCAGTTCGTCATGCAGGATTGCTGCGACGCGGGTGGGGTCCTCGCTCAGGTCGATCATGAAGTCCACCACGACAAGGTTGTAATCGCGCGAGGTGTTCGCGATCGACGTGACCGAGGAGAAGGGGATGATGTGCAGGTCGCCATTGATCGAGCGCAGTCGCAGCGTGCGGATCGACAGGTGCTCGACCGTGCCCGACACCGCGCCCGCAGTGACCCAGTCACCCACCTGCATCGCGTTTTCCACCAGCATGAAGAAGCCGGTGATGAAGTCCTTGACCAGGCTCTGCGCGCCAAAGGCCACGGCGGCGCCCATGATGCCCGCACCCGTCAGCAGGGGGGCGACGTTGATGCCGATCTGCGACAGGGTGGTGACCGTCACGATGACGATGATGAATGTCAGCAGCACCGTGCGGATGATCGGCAGGACCGTGCGCAGGCGACTGGCGCGTGACGCCTGCTCCGACGTCTCGAAGCGGTTGATCTGGTTCTGCAGCGCCGCGTTCGCCGCCTCCCACACCACGATGGCCACGGTATAGGCCACCATGACCGTCAGGATCGCGCCGATGATCTTCGTCCCCAGCGTGCCATGCAGGAAGAAGGCGAAGGCCGGCAGGCCCCACGACTGCAGCAGGCACACGATGGTCGCAAAGCTGAGCAGGAACAGAAGCGCGCGGCGGGCATAGGGATAGTAGTAATCCATGCGCGCCTGCAGGCCGGGATAGCGTTCCTCCGTCTGCGGCGAGATCTGGAACAGCTTGTTCTGCAGGCCGAAGGCGAGGATCGCGAACAGGCGGGCCAGCAGGATGACCACGATCGTCAGCGACAGCGTGCGCAGGATCCAGGCATAGCCGCCACGCACCTGCGTCGCCCAGACCAGCCACAGCGCGAAGTCGAAGAACATCGCCAGCAGCCACCAGAAATGGACCATCCGGCCGACAAAGACCCAGAACGGCTTGTCCTTGAACCGTGCGGGGGGTTGCAGGGCTTCGGCCACATGCTTGCGGATGCGCCAGATGAAGATCGCGACAAGGATATGTTCGATCAGCACGACGGCGCGGATGATCGCCTCCGTCCCGCGCGCGGGCATGTCGAACACCCCGCCCAGCGTGGACAGGCAGATCACCAGCGAGGGGGCGGCAACGAGGAAGTTCCACCACCGCGTGACCATGCGTGCGGTGCCGTCACTGGCGGTACACAGGCGGATGGTGGGCGAACGCGGCACGAACACCATTTCCAGCAGGAGGTACAGCGCACGCGCGATGACATAGGCGTTCGTCAGCGTCAGCGTCACCATTTCCGCCTGGTGGGTGGAGGTCAGCAGCGCCGAACCGCCATAGGCAAGGCCAAGGAACAGCGCCACCGGCAGAAGCTTGATCAGCAGGTGCAGGAGCGAGAACGGGATGCGCGTGATGATGCGCAGGGTTTCATGCTGCTGCTTGTCATCCTGCTGGCGGGCCTGTTCGGTTGCGCGTTCGTCCGCAGTTTCCTTTGCCCCGTCGGCCGACAGGGTGGCGCTGGCCGTCACGTCCTGCTTTGCGTCCTCCGCCCGGACACGCTGGTTCAGGCGGGCCTCCGTCGCGACCGCGCGCGCGGTGACCGCCGCAAGCGGCTTGCGCAGCAGCAGGGAGAAACCATGTTCCGCCAGCATCGCGCACAGCACGATCAGCGTGGCGCGACCCGTCGCATCCAGCAGGATCTGGCGGGAATCCGCGTTGCTCAGCGTTGAATGGACCCAGTGGCCGACGAACGCCAGATCCTTGAACAGCGCCATGAAATTCTGCGCCTGACGCAGGGCCACGTCGCGGACATGGGACAGTTCATCAAGGAATTCGCTGCTGATGCTGTCGGGTTCGACCGACACGTCCGACGCTGCGGCGGCCTTGGCCGGGGCGGGATGCGCCGGTGCGGCCGCCGGCGCGGGCAGTCCCTTGGAAATGGCCTCCAGCGTCTTGGTGAATTCGGCCCGTTTCTGCGGGTCGTTCATGACCGACAGCACCTGCTGCGCCTGGGCGGAGGTCATCTGCCCCTGTGGGGCGGTGTCCTGGGCGCAGGCGGGCGCGACCCGCAGGAAGGAAAACAGTGTCAGGAAGGAAAATAACAGCGCGAGGCATGCCCCCGCCCTTGTACGGTGCGGGGATCGGGAAACGGTCATGGAAACGGCGGGCATGCCTATGGTCACCTCCTGTATCGCGCCGTCCGCGTGTTCGTCACGGGGGGCGGGGACGGTCTGGGGATAATGGCCCATGCGAAGCCGGGCCAAAAAATCTCGGGATTTCAAAATATAAAGGACTATAACGTAAACAAGGTAGAACAGTTGCCGCCCGTTGCGCCGTTTTCATGATTTGTCACTGTCGCGTATGCATGTGGCAATAATGACGTGCAGCGGACGTGCCGTTCATGGTCATGCGGCCTTTGCCGGGATGGATGAAGCACAATATCCGCATGGCCGACCTGTTATGACATCGGCCGATCCTTACATCGGCGGGAAAGGCGGGGTCTCGGCCTCAAGTTCGCGGCGGATGACGTAGGTCCCGGCCAGGATGTCGTGCAGCCCCTGCTTGCGCCGGGTCCACGCCACCATCAGGAAACCGATGCCCAGGATCATGAACGACAGGTATTTCCCCAGATACCGGCCGGTCGCGCGTGCGAAATCGATCCGGTTGCCATTCAGGTCCGTCACCCGCATGCGGCACACAAGCTTGCCCGGTGTCGCCTGCAGGCGGGAACTTTCAAACAGGATGTAATACAGCGCCGGCAGCACCAGCCACGCCATCTCCAGCAGGCCATAGCCATGCCAGTGCACATGCGGCGTGTTCGACAGGATCATGTAATCGGCGGGCTGGATGTAGGACACGCTGTAATCCCCGCCGCCGCCATGGGGCTGCGGGTCAAAGATGGTGATCGACACGCTGGGCGAAATCACCGCGCCGAGCAGCATGAGCCCGACCCAGACGACAAGCGAATCCACCAGATGCGCCACGACCCGTATCCAGAAACCGGCATAGGTCCAGACTTCCTGCAACGGGCGCGGGGGGGCGGGCTGGAAAAACTGATCGGACATCGGCTGCTCGTTCCTGCTCATTGGACCGGTGTGTGCCCGTGATAAGGCGGTTGTAACAGCAATGCCACCGGAAGGGACGGAACGGAAACGGAAAAAAGCGGGCGGCCGGACGCGGCGGTGACGCCACCATCATCCCTTTCCCCTGCCGGCAGGCACGGGCGGGACAGGCCGCCCGTACCCGCGCGCCCGGTTGGGGGCGCCCTAGCTGCGGTAGGAGCCGTTGATGTCGATGTAGCCGTGCGTCAGGTCGCACGTCCATGCCTGCCCGATGCCGTTGGCCAGGCCAAGGTCCACGTCGATCTCGATCTCCTGCCCCTTCATGTGGGCGACGACCGGGGTTTCGTCATATCCGGCGATGACGGTGCCGTTGTTCGCGATCCACGTGCCGCCGATCCCGACCGACAGCGTATCGCGGTTGGCGGGTTCACCGCTCTTGCCCACGGCCATGACGACACGGCCCCAGTTCGCGTCCTCGCCCGCGATCGCGGTTTTCACCAGCGGGGAATTGGCGATGGCCATCGCCACGCGCTTGGCCGATTCGTCGGATGTGGCGCCGGTGACGCGGATATGCATCATCTTGGTCGCCCCCTCCCCGTCGCGCACCACCAGCAGCGCGAGTTCGAGCAGCAGGGAGTCGAGCGCCTTCGCAAACTCCGCAAGGGCGGGGTCGTTCGCATCCGCAACCGCCGGATTGCCCGCCCTGGCGGTTGCGAACAGCAGCACCATGTCCGAGGTCGAGGTATCGGAATCGACCGTGGTGCAGTTGAAGCTCTTTTCCGTCCCGCGCGACAGCAGCGCCTGCAGCACCGGGGCGGGCAGGGCGGCGTCGGTAACGACAAAGGCCAGCATCGTCGCCATGTCGGGGGCGATCATGCCGCTGCCCTTGGCGATGCCCTGGATGCGCACCTTCGTCCCGCCGATCGTGGTTTCACGCACCGCGCCCTTGGGGAAGGTGTCGGTGGTCATGATCCCGCGCGCGGCGGCTTCCCACCCGTCATCCGACAGCGTGGCATACAGCCCCGGCAGCGCGTCGCTGATCCTGCGATAGGGCAGGACCTCGCCAATCACGCCGGTGGAGGCGAGGAAGACCTCGCTTGCCGCGCACTGCGCAAGGCGGGCGGCATCGGCGGCGTTGGCCTGCGTCGCCTCGTACCCCGCGCGCCCGGTAAAGACATTCGCATTGCCCGCATTCACCACCAGCGCGCGCGCGACCCCACCGGCCAGTGCGGCACGGCACCAGTCCACCGGCGCGCCGGGGCACTTGCTGCGCGTGAAGACACCCGCGACCGTCGTGCCGGGGGCGAATTCCGCCATCACGAGGTCCGTACGCCCCGCATAGCGGATGCCCGCCGCCGTGGCGCCAAATCGGACGCCCGCCATCGGCTTCAGTTCGGGGAACGGCCGTGCAAGCGGGGAGGTGGGAAGAGCGTCAGCCATGACACGTCTGGTCCTTGGTGTGATGTGGGTGTGATGCCACGCGAAAGGGATGCGCGATCCGTGACGGGGCAGGCTCCGGCCGCGGTGGAAAGCCGGCCGGGCATCAGGCCGCCCCTGTCCGCGGCCGTCCCGCGGGCCGGACATGGGCTGGCGGGGATGTCCCGCGCCGCCATGTCCCGCACCGCGGGATGCGCCGTGCGATCAGTGCGCGGCGGCGGGCGCCGTGTTGGGCGCGTTGTCGGGCAGCGGCTTGCCATCAGGCCCGTAACGCACGATCTTGACCTGCGCCACGGCGTTGCTGACGGCCTTCTGCACGCCTTCCTGGATCAGCTTCTGGCGGATCTGGTCGCGCATGGAGTCCAGCGTCGGCGTCGGCGCCGTACGCTTGCCAAGCACCTGGATCACATGCCAGCCGTACTGGGTATGCACCGGGGTCTGGCTGAAGCTGTTGGGCTGCAGGGTCGATGCCGCGTCCCAGAAGGCCGGGATCATGTCGCCCTTCTTGAACCAGCCGAGGTCGCCGCCATTCTGCTTGGCCGAGCCGGGATCCTTCGACAGCTTGGTCGCAAGGTCGGCGAAGTTCGCGCCACCCTTGAGCTGCTTGATGATGTCGTTGGCCTGCTCCTCGGTCGGGACGAGGATGTGGCGGGCGTGGATTTCCTCCGCCCCCGGCTTGTTGGCGTAGTTCTTGTCGTAATACGCCTTGACCGCGTCATCGGTCAGGCCGGGCATGACCTGCGCCGACAGGTAGGCGTTCTGCAACGCGTTCTGTGCCGCGACCTCCATCTGGTGCTGCACGTCGGGCTGCTTGGACAGGCCGGTCTTCTCCGCGACGATCTGGATGGCCTTCTGGTCAACCAGCTGGTTCAGCAGAATCGGGATGATGACGTTTTCCGGCAGCTTGCGCAGCTGGTCGGGCATGGTCGCGATGGCCTGGCGGATGTCATTGAGACGGATGTCCTGGCCATTGACCGACGCCAGGCGCGGGTTCGCGTCGGCCGGCGCGGCAGCGGCAGGGTGGCTGGCGGCGGGCGCAGGCCCCGCAGCCAGGGCTGGAGGGACGATGATGGTGGAAGCAAGCAGGGCCATCGTGGCGATGGCCTTTGCCGGACCGAAAGTCCGCATGTGCGAAAAACCCTAATTATGGACGCGTTGGGCGGGCATCATGGCGAAGGCCGTCCTCTCCCGCAAGGGGCGGCGGCCGCGGGGATCATTTCGCCATGCGGTTGGGCGGCATCTGTTGACCCATGGCGACGTGGGTCCTATCTGATGGTTCCGCGCAAGAATGTTATCCGCATGCATGCCCCACCCGCGTCCTTCGCCCCAATGACGCGGGAATCGCCATCTCGGGAAGGTCCATATGTTCGCCAGTATTGCCCGTGCCCTGTTCGGAACCGCCAATGACCGGGCGTTGAAAGCGTATCAGCGGCGCGTCCCCGCCATCAATGCGCTCGAACCCCAGATGCAGGCGCTCGACGACCAGGCGCTGGCGGCCAAGACGCAGGAATTCCGTGAACGCATCGCAAAGGGGGAGACCCTCGACGCGCTGCTGCCCGAAGCGTTCGCCGTCTGCCGCGAGGCCTCGCGCCGCGTGCTGGGGATGCGCCATTTCGACGTGCAGCTGATCGGTGGCATGGTGCTGCAGGACGGCAAGATCGCGGAAATGCGCACCGGCGAGGGCAAGACCCTTGTCGCCACACTCGCCGTCTATCTCAGCGCGCTGTCGGGCAAGGGCGTGCATGTCGTCACCGTCAACGACTACCTCGCCAGCCGCGACGCGGAGGAGATGGGCCAGCTTTACGCCTTCCTCGGCCTGACGACGGGCGTGGTCGTGCCCAACATCCCCGAACATGAACGCCGCGCCGCCTATGCCGCCGACATCACGTACGGCACGAACAACGAATTCGGCTTCGACTACCTGCGCGACAACATGAAATACCGCGCCGAGGACATGGTCCAGCGCCCCTTCCACCATGCCATCGTCGATGAGGTCGATTCGATCCTGATCGACGAGGCGCGCACCCCGCTCATCATCTCCGGCCCGGCCGATGACAGTTCGGACCTCTACCGCTCCGTTGACGAAGTGATCGCGGTGCTGGTGAAGGATCCCGAAGCCTATGAAAAGGATGAGAAATACCGCTCCGTCATCCTGACGGACAA
Organism: Gluconacetobacter entanii; assembly: GCF_013155425.1. Taxonomy (NCBI): domain Bacteria; kingdom Pseudomonadati; phylum Pseudomonadota; class Alphaproteobacteria; order Acetobacterales; family Acetobacteraceae; genus Gluconacetobacter; species Gluconacetobacter entanii. The sequence goes on from NZ_JABJWD010000104.1 coordinate 13,205, forward strand.
GGGGGCGGAGGAAGTCGAGCAGATGCTGCGTGACGCGCAGGTCCTGCGCGAGGGCGGGCTTTACGACATCCAGAACGTCGCCGTCATCCACCATGTGCAGCAGTCGCTGCGCGCGCATACGCTGTTCACCCGCGATGTCGATTACATCGTGCGCGGTGGCAAGGTCATCATCATCGACGAATTCACCGGCCGCATGATGGACGGCCGCCGGTATTCCGACGGCCTGCACCAGGCGCTCGAGGCGAAGGAGCATGTGGAGATCCAGCAGGAAAACCAGACGCTGGCCTCCATCACGTTCCAGAACTATTTCCGCCTCTATCCGCGCCTGTCGGGCATGACCGGCACCGCCATGACCGAGGCCGATGAATTCGCCGACATCTACAAGCTTGAGGTCATCGAGATCCCGACCAACCGCCCCGTCGCGCGCAAGGACGACGATGACGAGGTGTACCTGACGGCGCGGGAGAAATACGAGGCCGTCAGCCGGCTGGTGGAGGAAGTGTCCAAGACCGGGCAGCCCGTCCTTGTCGGCACCACCTCCATCGAGAAGAGCGAACTGCTTTCCGCCCTGCTGCACAAGCGCGGGGTGCGCCACAACGTGCTCAACGCCCGCTTCCACGAGATGGAGGCGACGATCGTCGCACAGGCCGGCGCGCCGGGGGCGATCACGATCGCCACCAACATGGCCGGGCGCGGCACGGACATCAAGCTGGGCGGCAACGTGGAAATGCGCATCGCGCAGGAGCTTGGCGGGATCACGGACCCCGGGGAACGCGCCCGCAGGGAGGCCGAACTGCGCCAGCAGGTGGCCGAATACCACGATATCGTGCAGAAGGCGGGCGGCCTGTACGTCATCGGCACCGAACGCCACGAAAGCCGCCGCATCGACAACCAGTTGCGCGGCCGTGCGGGACGCCAGGGTGACCCGGGCAATTCGCGCTTCTTCATCTCGCTCGAGGATGACCTGATGCGCATCTTCGGGACCGAGCGCATGGGCGGGATGCTGCAGAAGCTTGGCCTGAAGGAAGGCGAGGCGATCGTCCACCCGTGGATCAACAAGGCGCTGGAGCGTGCGCAGAAGAAGGTCGAGGCCCGCAACTTCGACATGCGCAAGAACACGCTGAAATATGATGACGTCATGAATGACCAGCGCAAGGAGGTCTATGCCCAGCGCCGCGAATACATGGCGATGGAGGATGTCTCCCCCATCATCGCGGACATGCGCGCCGACGTGATCCACGACATGGTCGAACGCTACATCCCCGAACGTTCCTTTGCGGAACAGTGGGACAAGGAAGGCCTGTCCGCCGCCGTCACCAGTGAACTGGGCCTGACGCTGCCCATCGACGAATGGGCAGCCGAAGACGGGATGGACGGCACGGCCGTGGCGGAACGGATCGAGCAGGCCGCCACCCAGGCGCAGGCGTCCAAGGCCGCGAATTTCGGCCCGGCGATCATGCGCTATGTCGAAAAGCAGGTGCTGCTGACCACGTTCGACGCGGTGTGGAAGGAGCATCTCCTTGCGCTGGACCAGTTGCGCCAGGGCATCGGCCTGCGTGCCTATGGCCAGAAGGACCCGCTTAACGAATTCAAGCACGAGGCGTTCGAACTGTTCAACGCGATGCTCGACCATCTGCGCCTGCGCGTGACATCGACCATGGCGCGGGTCGAGGTCGCGCCGCCCGTGATGGACAATCCCTTTGCCGGTGTCGCGGCGGAGGTCCATTCCGACCCGCGCGTGCCGGGGCTGGAAAATGAGCCGGGGCTGGGCCTGCTGCCCGATGCGGACGGGAAGGTTCCCGACCTTGCGATGGCGGAACCGATCGGGGCGGCCGCGGTCATGCCCGATGACCCGTCAAGCTGGGGCGAGGTGCCGCGCAACGCACCGTGCCCGTGCGGGTCGGGCAAGAAATACAAGCACTGCCACGGGCGGCTGGCCTGAGGGCTGGCCCCACCGGGTGCGGGTGCCGTGACCCATTGACAATAAACAAGACTTAACAGGATCAGGGACGAACGATGGCGGGTCATTCCCAATTCAAGAACATCATGCACCGCAAGGGCGCGCAGGACGCCAAGCGTGCCAAGCAGTTTGCCAAGGTCATCCGCGAAATCACCGTCGCCGCGCGTGAGGGCATGCCCGACCCGGCGATGAACCCGCGCCTGCGTGCCGCCGTTCTTGCCGCGCGTGAGGTGAACATGCCCAAGGACACTGTCGAACGCGCGATCAAGAAGGCGTCCGGCGCGGGCGGTGGCGAGGATTACGTGGAGGTCCGGTACGAGGGCTATGGCCCCGCCGGCGTCGCGGTGATTGTCGAGGGCCTGACCGACAACCGCAACCGCACGGCGTCCGATGTCCGTGCGGCATTTTCCAAGCATGGCGGATCGCTGGGGGAGACGAACTCCGTCTCCTTCATGTTCCAGCGCCTTGGCGTCGTGACCTATCCGCTCGACGTCGCGACCGAGGACGAGATGCTCGAGGCCGGGATCGAGGCCGGGGCCGACAATGTGGAGACCACCGCCGAAGGGCACGAGATCACCTGCCCGGTGGAATCCTTCTTTGCCGTGCGCGACGCGCTGGAAACCCGCTTTGGCGAACCGGCATCGGCCAAGCTCGACTGGCGTCCCGAAACGGTCGTGACCCTGGACGAGGACAAGGCGCGCAGCGTGCTCAAGCTGATTGACGTGCTGGAGGAAAATGACGACGTGCAGGCGGTCTATGCCAATTTCGACCTGCCCGACGACGTCGCCGAAGCGCTGTCGGCCTGATCGCGCCAGAGGAGTGGTCCAGACGGTGGTCCGGATACTGGGGATCGATCCCGGCCTGCGCTTTACCGGCTGGGGCGTGATCGAGGCGCGGGACAACCGGCTGTCGCATGTGGCCGATGGCGTGATCGCGACCGATGCGGCGATGTCGGTTCCGCTGCGCCTGCGCCACCTGCATGACGCGCTGCTTGACCTTGGTCGCGGTTTCGCCCCGGACGAGGCCGCGATCGAGGAAACCTATGTCAACCGCAACGGGGCGGCGACGCTGAAGCTGGGCTATGCCCGTGGGGTGGGCCTGCTGGTGCCGGTGCTGCTGGATATCCCGGTGGCCGAATATGGCGCCAAGGCGGTCAAGCGATCGGTCGTCGGCACCGGGGCCGCGACCAAGGAACAGGTGGAAATGATGGTCCGACGCCTGCTGCCCAGTGCGATTGCCAAGCGCTCCGACGCGGCGGACGCGCTGGCGGTGGCGATCTGCCATGCCCACCATCGCGCCAGCGCCGCACACATCGCCCGCGCGACGAGGATGGCATGATCGCGCAACTGACCGGGCTGGTGGGACAGGTGGAGGCCGATCGCTGCGTCATTGACGTCGGTGGTGTCGGCTACCTCGTCCAGGCCTCGACCCGCACGCTGTCGGCCCTGCCGCAGGCGCCCGAGGTCGCGCGCGTGCTGGTGGAGACCGTGGTGCGGGAGGACGCGATCCTGCTCTACGGTTTCATCGACGCGGCCGAACGGTCATGGTTCCGCCTGCTGACGACGGTGCAGGGGGTGGGGGCGAAGGTCGCGCTGGCGATCCTGTCCACGCTTTCGGCCTCCGAACTGATCGCGGCGATCGGCACGGGGGACAAGTCCGGGCTGACGCGCGCGGCAGGCGTTGGCGCGCGCCTGGCGCAGCGGATCGTCACCGAACTGCGCGACAAGTGCGAGGGCATGCCCGGTGGCGGCGCGCCCGGCGCGGTCATGGCCGGTGTCACGGTCACGGGCAATGGCGGCGTGATGTCCGACGCGCTGCTGGCGCTGTCGGGCCTCGGGTTCCGCCGGGCGGAGGCGCAGCCTGTCGTCGTGCGCGTCATGGAACGGCTCGACGGTGGGGGCGACCTTGACGTCATCATCCGCGAAAGCCTGAAGGAACTGGCCCGATGAGCGAACATCCCGAACGCGAGGTCGATGCCACCCGGGGCGAGGATGATGTGGCCGAGGCCACCCTGCGGCCACAGACGCTTGACGATTTCACCGGCCAGAAGGCCAGCCGCGAGAACCTTGCCATCTTCATCGCCGCCGCACGCCAGCGCGGGGAGGCGATGGACCATGTCCTGCTGCACGGGCCGCCGGGACTGGGCAAGACGACGCTGGCGCAGATCGTGGCGCGTGAACTGGGCGTCGGCTTTCGCGCGACGTCCGGGCCGGTCATCCAGCGCGCGGGCGACCTTGCCGCGATCCTGACCAACCTGCAGCCGCGCGACGTGCTGTTCATTGACGAGATCCACCGCCTCCAGCCCTCCATCGAGGAAGTGCTGTACCCGGCGATGGAGGATTTCCAGCTTGACCTGATCATCGGCGAAGGTCCCGCCGCGCGCTCGGTGCGCATCGACCTTGCGCCCTTTACGCTGGTGGCGGCGACGACGCGCGCGGGGCTGCTGGCGACGCCGTTGCGGGACCGTTTCGGCATCCCGCTGCGTCTGGTGTTCTACACGCCGGAGGAGTTGCGCCAGATCGTCTCACGCGGGGCGCAGAAGCTCAATTTCGAACTGACCCATGACGGGGCGGAGGAGATCGCGCGCCGTTCACGCGGCACGCCACGTATCGCGGGACGCCTGCTGCGCCGGGTGCGCGATTTCGCCGCCGTCGCGCGATCGGGCCAGGGGCCGGTGGACCGGGCGCTGGCCGATGCCGCGCTGGCACGGCTGGAGGTGGATTCGATGGGGCTGGACAGCATGGACCGCCGCTACCTGCGCCGCATCGCGGAATACCACCATGGCGGTCCCGTGGGCGTGGAGACGCTGGCCGCCGCCCTTGCGGAGGCGCGCGACACGATTGAGGACGTGATCGAACCCTACCTGATACAGGAGGGACTGGTCCTGCGTACCACCCGTGGCCGTATGCTGGGCGAACGTGGCTGGCGGCATCTGGGACTGGTGCCGCCTGCGCGCACGCCGGGGCAGGGTGACCTGCTGGGCGATCTTGGGGATGGGACATAGGCAGTACGGCATGGCGCAGCACGACATCGACTTTCGCATCTATTACGAGGACACGGACGCCGGCGGCGTGGTCTATCACGCGCGCTACCTCGCCTTTGCGGAGCGCGCCCGCACGGAGGCCATCCGCGCGCAGGGCAGCGCGGTGTCGGGGCTTCTGTCGGAATACGGGCTGGTTTTCGTGGTGCGGACGGCGGCCCTGGATTACCGCCGCCCGTTCCGGCTTGACGACATCATGCGCATCACGACTCGGCTGACGGAACTCGGCCCGGCAAGCTGCCGGCTGATCCAGTCCTTCGCCCTTGTGGAGGAGGCGACGGGAAACGCTGCCGCCGATGTCGCGTATGCCACGCTGGATGTGCGTCTGGCATGCATTCGCGTGGAGGATGGACGCCCCGCCCGATTTCCGCCGCGATGGCGTGATCTATTGACCTCATTGCTGCCCTGAGGGGGCTTTGCCGCGCGTGTTTCCCGCCCTGGGGCGCGTGCTGGTGGCATCCTTTTGGCATCGGGGGTTGCAGGTAGTGCATTGCTGCGGCGAAAGCGGCTTGGCGCTGGCTTGCCAAACAGGCAATGTTCGTGTTTGAGCGGACGCTCGAAGGTGTGCAGGAGGCGTTTTTGGACCAAGCGGTTAACGCGGCGAATCTGGGCGCGGCTGCGGCTGGCGGATTGTCGTTGTGGAGTCTGTTTCTTCAGGCGGCGATTGTCGTCAAGCTGGTGATGGTGGGGCTGGTTGTCAGCAGCGTCATCGTATGGGCGATCATTTTCGACAAGATCGTGACCATCCGCCGGGTCAACCGGCAGGCATCCGATTTCGAGGAAAGGTTCTGGGCAGGCGGCAGCCTGGAGGACCTGTATGAATCCGACGGGGCGAAGCCGATCCACCCGATGGCCGCCGTGTTCGGCGCGGCCATGGGCGAATGGCGCCGGTCGTCACGGATCGCGGGCATCGACCTGGTGCATGGGGGCGTGCAGGACCGCGTCAACCGCGCCATGTCCATCACCATCACGCGGGAAATGGACCGCCTGAACCGGTGGCTGATCTTTGTCGCGACCATCGGGCCGGTGGCGCCGTTCATCGGCCTGTTCGGCACGGTGTGGGGCATCATGCATGCGTTCGGGTCGATCGCGGCGATGCACAACACCAACCTCAGCGTCGTGGCCCCCGGCATTTCCGAAGCCCTGTTCGCGACGGCCATCGGCCTTGTCACCGCGATTCCCGCCGTGATCGCCTATAACGTCATCGGCAACAGCCTTGGCGTGTTCGAGGACAGGCTGGATGCGTTCGGGACCGAATTCGCGGCCATCCTGTCGCGCCAGTCCGAAGAAAGGGGCTGATCATGGCCGGTGGCCTGCGTGACCTGCGCCGGCGTCGTCGCCGTCGCCCGATGTCGGATATCAACGTCACACCGCTGGTAGACGTCATGCTGGTGCTGCTGATCATCTTCATGGTCACGGCGCCGATGATGACCAGTGGCGTCAATGTGGACCTGCCGAAAACCGACGCGGCCCCCGTCAATACGGATACGAAACCCATCACGGTGTCCATCCGTTCCGATGGTTCCCTCTATCTGGGGGATAATCCCGTCTCGCCCGACGCGCTGGTGGACCAGTTGCGCGCCGCCGCGCAGAATGACCGTGAACACCGGATTTTCGTGCGCGGTGATTCGCATATTGATTATGGCCGCGTCATGCAGGTGATGGGGCAGATCACGGCTGGCGGGTTCACGCATGTCGCCCTGCTGGCGCAGCAACCGCCCGGTGGCGGGCACTGATACGGGCTTGGGCAATATACTGGACAATGTCGGGAGTCCCCTGATCGTGCCGCGTCCGCGTCGTTCCGAACGTGTCCTGCTGCGCCGTTCGATTCTCATATCGGGCGGCCTGCATGTCGCGCTGCTGCTTGCGGTGGTGCTGCGCCTGCCGGTGCCCGTCCCGCC